>JAAZAW010000171.1 GCA_012514125.1 Phycisphaerae bacterium
ACCCCAAAAAAATAAAATTTTTTTATTGGCCTAACCTCCCCATCAGCCACCCCTTGCCGTCTTTTCGCAAAAAAACTTTGCCCCAAAAATTTGCATTTTTCCAATTCATGTGTCATCTTTAACATTGGAAGAGCCACCTTCCCCGGCTCTTTTTCGACAAAAAGACAAAATCTCAAACCACTCAAGAAAGGCCAACAAAATGAAAACCCAAGCATCTTACCCTATCTCTTCTCCTTTATCACTTTTACACCTTCCCACTTCTTCTCTTCTCCTCTTCTTGGCATCCCTGGCGTCTCCTCCTTGGCGGTTAATCTCTTCTCTTTCAACTTCCAACTTTTTACCTCTCCTCCCCCTTGATTCATTTCAAGCATTTGGATATCATTGTTTGTTTATGCGGGACGTTTCATCGGGCCTTTAGTGCCGGATGAGGCGAACACCTAACCGGTGACCGCACGGGTTTCGGATCGGGAATGTCCCGGTCGGCTCGAAATTGACGTGGCAACCTATTGGAAAGGATAAAAGCCATGGCAGAATGTACACACTCATCATGCGCCCGAAACGCGCACGCCCAATCACCCCCACCCTTACCACCGCAAGAGGTAAAATCCGTCTGGAAAGGTGCCGAAATTCTCTATCGCGAATTGCAAGACCAGGGGGTCGATACCATTTTCGGTTATACCGGAGCAGCCATTCTGCCGTTGCTCGACGTCCTCTATAAAGGTCAGGAAAAAGAAAATTATCTGTCTGAAAGGATTAATCACATGGGAAAATCACAAACCAAACGTCCCGCCGCTCAACCTGCGGCGCAAGATTGTAATTCACCGTTAACCGAACCAGGTAAAAACTGGAAAGGCGCCGAAATTCTTCATCAATCGCTGCTCGACGAAAATGTTAAAGACATGTTCGGCTATACCGGGGGAGCGGTCCTGCCGATCTTCGACGCCCTCTATAAATCGCCGATCAATTTCATCCTTACGCGACACGAACAGGGAGGCGCCCATGCCGCCGACGCCTATGCCCGCGCCACCGGCAAGGTCGGTGTGGTGCTCGCAACCTCAGGGCCAGGCGCCACAAACCTCGTGACAGGTCTGGCCACCGCACACATGGACAGTATTCCCATGGTGGCCATCACCGGCCAGGTCCGTTCCGACCTGATCGGAAACGATGCCTTCCAGGAAGCCGACATGACCGGCATCACCCGCCCCATCACCAAACACAACGTGCTGGTGCACGACATCCGTGACCTTGCCCGCACCATCCGCGAAGCCTTCCACATCGCCCGAACCGGCAGACCCGGACCGGTGCTCGTGGACATTCCCGTCGATATTTCCAATCAAACCACCGCCGGACCGCTGGACAAGGAAATGGCCCTGCCGGGTTATCGGCCAAGATTCAAAGGCCATCTAAGACAGATTCAACTCGCAGCCGATGCGATCAACAAGGCGCAAAACCCTGTGCTCTATGTCGGCGGCGGCGTGATCATCTCCGAAGCCAGCGACCTGTTGCGGGAATTGGCCCTCAAAGCCGGCATCCCCGTCACCACAACATTAATGGGCCTGGGCGCGTTTGATGAAAATCATCCGCTTGCCCTCAAAATGCTCGGTATGCACGGAACCGCCTACGCCAATTACGCCGTTCAGGAATGCGATCTGCTTATCGCCATCGGCGCCCGGTTCGACGACCGGGTGACCGGAAAGGTCGAAACCTTTGCCCAAAACGCCAAAATCATCCACATCGACATCGACCCCGCTTCGATTTCCAAGAACGTGCGAGTGGATATCCCTGTTGTCGGCGACGCCAAGCAGATTCTGACCGACCTGATTAAAATGATCGAACCGAACGATCGTTCGGTCTGGCTGGACAAAATTAAAGAGTGGAAACAAAAATTCCCATTACGATACGATCAGGAAAATTGCAGCAACATCAAGCCTCAATATGTCATCGAATCGCTCGGACGTCTCGCCAACGGCGACGCCATCGTCACCACCGGCGTGGGCCAGCACCAGATGTGGACCGCCCAATTTTTCAACTATAACACCCCACGGCAACTGATTACCTCCGGCGGCTTGGGAACAATGGGCTTCGGGCTGCCCGCCGCCATCGGCGCCCAAGTGGGCAGACCCGACAAAATCGTCATCGACATCGACGGCGACGCGAGTTTTTCCATGACCCTGATGGAACTGGCCACCATCGCGCAGTACAAACTGCCGATCAAAATCGCCCTGATTCGGAATACCTTCCAGGGCATGGTGCGTCAGTGGCAGGAAATGTTCTATGGGCGACGTTATTCGCAAACAAAAATGGTGTTGCCCGATTTCTGTAAAATCGCCGAAGGTTTCGGCATCAAGGCTCTGTGCATCCAGGACAAAACACAGGTTCAAGACGTGATCCGCGAATCGCTCAAGTATCCCGGACCTGTGCTGATGGACTTTGAAGTCGAACCGGAGGAAAACGTTTGGCCGATGGTGGCCCCTGCCAAGAGTTTGCACGAAATGGAACTGGGCCGACTGGCGTAACATCGAGGTTTTATAAGCGATTACAATGGCGACAAAAAACAGGAGTTAAAAAACACAATGAATGAACATAAAAATATCCACAAATCGGTTCTGGGAATTTTGGTGCAAAATCAGCCCGGCGTGCTCTCGCACGTGGCGGGAATGTTTGCCGCTCGCGGCTTTAATATCGATTCACTGGTCGTCGGACGCACCGAAGACCCCACGATCTCAAGAATGGTTATCGTCACCAGCGGCGACCAGGCCACCCTTGAACAGATTCGAAAACAATTGGGAAAAATCGTCACGGTCGTCAAGGTGCGCAATTATTCCGAAGAGGAATGCGTCGAACGGGACCTGCTGTTGATCCAGATTCACTGCCCGTCTGAAAAACGGACCGAGTTATCGCAACTGGCCGGTGTATTTCGCGGCACGGTGGTTGATGTGGGTCCGCGTTCGGTAACGGTTCAGCTTACGGGACCGGAAAAAAAGATTGAAGCTTTCATCGATTTGGCCAGACCGTACGGGATTTTGCAAATGGCCCGAACCGGTGTTATCGCCATTCCGCGTGCCCAGCAAATAAAAGAAACGTCCGTCTCCGAATAATCAATTCGGTGTCTGCTTGATTTAATGCCGTCGTAGTTTCTCAATTTTTTGAACACTGCGGCGGTATTAATACGGAATTGACTTATGGAATGCGCGGTACTTTAATGTCAATAAACTATTTCAGGCAATATGAGCTTCGAAATCGGGATATCGTGACATTAACCCCCGCGCACGAAATAAATGGAATTAGTATAAGTCCATTGATCGAACTTTCGTTTCCGATTTTTGGTGGCGGAAAATTTTTTCTGAGAAAAGAGATTCTGGTTCTCATCCATCTTCATCTGCAAAGGGTTATGTAAAAATAAAAACCGACCATCAGGTTTCCCTGATGGTCGGAAATACTTCTACAGTTCGATGTCGACGAGTGCCAATGCGAGCACTCGAACTTCAATCTTACGATTTAGCCAAGATTGCGCTGACCACATCTGTAAAGATCACTCTTTGCAGATTAAGGTATCCTTTAGAAAGGAGGTGATCCAGCCGCACGTTCCCGTACTGCTACCTTGTTACGACTTAGCCCCAGTCATCGAGCTCACCGTCGGCCTACGCTTCCTTGCGGTTAGCTAATAGGACTTCGGGTGGTCCCAACTTCCATGGCTTGACGGGCGGTGTGTACAAGGCTCAGGAACACATTCACCGCGTCGTAGCTGATACGCGATTACTAGCGATTCCAACTTCATACAGTCGAGTTGCAGACTGTAATCTGAACTGGGCCTGGTTTTTTGCGATTTGCTTCACCTCGCGGCTAAGCGTCGCTTTGTACCAGGCATTGTAGCACGTGTGCATCCCTGGGCATAAAGGCCATGATGATTTGACGTCATCCCCGCCTTCCTCTCTACTTACGTAGGCAGTCTCTCCAGAGTCCCTTGGTATCTCTACCAGATGGCA
>JAAZAW010000172.1 GCA_012514125.1 Phycisphaerae bacterium
ACGGGATGATGAAAAATCGTCGTTATTTTCAGTAAATTGGCTCATTTTTTGCAAAACTGACAGTGATGATGTTTTATATCAAGTATGGGTATTAAAAAAATGAAAATTGTCATTTCGGAAAATTTACCCGGACACCCCAAAAATCGAAAAAGTCGATCGACAAATTGAATAAGTCGATCGTCAAAACGGAAAAGACGATCGACAAAATGGAAAAGTCGATCGACAAATCGGAAAAGACGATCGACAAAACGGAAAAGTCGATCGACTTTTTGGGAAAGTTGATCGACAATTAGCGAAAGTCGATCGTAAAAAGCCAAAAGTCGGTCGGTTTTTTATCTTTTTTGATCGATTTTGCTCTTCGGAAATTAATAATGCTTATCAGGCAACGGTCATCGCTCTGCGGCTATGCGAAAAAAACAGCCGACAAGCAAAAGTCCCACGGCCAAAATCCCAGAGTTAATGGCCGACAGCTTTTCCCGCCGTAGACGGTCGGACGGTAGACAGTAGACTTTTCGTTCTTTTCCTTTGCCTTTCTTTCACTTTTACTGATATACTATGATTTACTGAAATGGGTCGGTGTGGGAAGAAGCTTGATGCAAAAGAATATTTAGTAAAGATGGTGGGCACAGTCCACCTACGCAACTACTAACAAGGGAGCACAACATGGCTAGATGCACAGCCCCAATACGCGGCCATCGAACGACGAGCGGAGCAGCCAACTGCCCAGTATGCGGTTGGCATTATGGAAGAAGCTATGGTGGATACAGCCGGGTATCCATGACAAGGCCTGGCTTGTCATGACATTAGGATGGATATTCATTTATGAATATCCTCCATTTCGTTTTTATTCTATTAAATCACCTGCACCGCGTCGATCGTCTCCAGAGTCTTTATCAACATCGGCCAGCCGCCGTGAACCATTTTCGTCACGACATTCTTGCCGTTTTCATCCAACACGCAAAACGTCCATTGACTTTTGTGAGCATCCAGACCAAGATATCGCATAGCAAGCCTCCTTCGAATATGGGACAAAGTTAATTCGTTTGATCCCGAGTTTATCCGACTTGGAGGCTGAAATTTCGGGGGGCTATCAAGTTAATGAAAGGAATGGATAAGATGCGGATGGTTTGGGATATGACGAAACTGGCGGCGGTACCGAAGGTGTGGGACGCGGAAGAGGTGGTTAAAGCGGATGGACGATTTTTCTTTACGGAAGGTCCCAAGCGAGGGCGGCGGCCTCGGGGGGTGAGGGCGATTTGGTATGAGTCGGAAAAATACCAGAAGAAGGCGACGCGGGTTTTTGCGTGGCTGGGTGTGCCGGAGGGGGCGGGGCGGAAGAAGGTGCCGGGGATCGTGCTGGTGCATGGCGGGGGCGGGACGGCGTTTGCGGATTGGGTGAGGATGTGGAACGAGCGGGGGTATGCGGCGATCGCGATGGATACGTGCGGGCATGTGCCGTGCGGGCCGGAGTATGGGAAGTGGGATTCGCACGAGTACAGCGGGCCGATTCTTGAAAAGGCTTTTGAGGAGATCGATCTGCCGGTGAAAGAGCAGTGGCCCTGTCATGCGGTGTCGGCGGTGATACGGGGGCATTCGCTGCTCAGGAGTCTGCCGCAGGTGGACCCGAAGCGGGTGGGGATTTGCGGGATCAGTTGGGGCGGGTATCTGACGAGCATCAGTATGGGGGTGGACGATCGGTTTCGCTTCGCGGTGCCGATTTATGGCTGCGGGTTTCTGGGTGAGCAGTCGGCGTGGGAGGGGGAGTTTGAGAAGTTGGGAGCCGAGCGGGCTCGGAAATGGCTTAAATGGTGGGACCCGTCGAATTATATTCCGAAGGCGAAACTGCCGACGTTGTGGGTGACGGGGTCGAACGATTTTGCGTATAATCTGCGGATGGTGAATGACTCGTGCCGCGTGCATGGGGGCAGGCCGATGCTGTCGGTGGGGGTGCGGTATGGGCATAGCCACAAGCATGGTTGGAAGAGGAGAGAATCGATGGCGTTCGCGGATAGTGTTTGTTTGAAGGGGGAGCCGATGGTTCGGGTGGTGAGGCAGGGGATGAAGGCGGGGAAGGCGTTTGCGGCGTTTGATCGGCGGATGACGCCGAAGGGGGCGTGGCTGTGTTTTACGACCGATGAGGGGAAATGGCAGGAGCGGTTTTGGCGGATGCGGAAGGTGGAGATCGGGGCGGGCGTGGTGAGTGCGGAGGTGCCGGCGAAGGCGAGGGCGTGGTTTTTCAATTTCAAGGATGCGCGAGGGTTGATCAGCAGTTCGGGGATGGAAGAAGATAGAAGATAAAGTTGGAAGGGGGGCAGGCTTTAGGCTTTGGGCTTGGGGCTTTGGGAAGAGAAGAAATGAACGTTGAGTAGAGCGAGTTGGAAGTTGGAAGATAGAAGGCGTGTGATGGGTTAACTTGATTTATAACAGGAGACGGCGATGGAATTTCCACAGCAGATGGCGAGTTTTCGCAAGGGGGTAGCCGGGGCGGGCGGCAGTTGGGACATGCGTGAGGAGTTGGTGCCGCGGCGGTTGACGATGGTGATGTGGGATAATGCGTTTTTGCTTCGGCACATTCCGGGGGGATCGTTCGAGGATTATGAGAAGGTGTTGGAGGAGACGATCGAGCGGGGGTATAACACGGTTCGTCTCGATCCGATGCCGCAGTGGGTGGATTTGTCGCGGCCGGAGACGGTTTTGGAGTGGAGTGATCCGAAGATCCCGTATATGCCGTGGAATTGGAATTCGGCGGTGAAGGGGCCGGTGGGGCGGTGGCTGATCGAGTTTATGGAGAAGGTATTGGCGAAGGGGATGAATTATACGCTCAGTGCGTGGTGGTTTAATAATACGGGAATTTTTACGGGCGGGCCGGCGTTGTTGGGGGAGTTGACGGATCACCGGGCGGGGGCGGAGCTTTGGATTCGGATGCTGCGGGAGTGGAAACGGCGGTTTGGGTTCGAGGGGCTGATGTATGTGGACCTGGCCAACGAGGTGCCGTATTTTTTCCCGGGATTTTTGGATCGGATGAAGAAAGAGACGGGTTATGGGTGGGAAAACGGGGTATTTAACGAGGCCCAGATCGGGTTTATCGCGAAGGAGCTCAACGAGGCGATTCACCTGTTGATGGAGGCGTTTCCGGAGTTGCGGTTTACCTCGTCGATTCACGGGGATGTTCGTTGGCTGGACGTGCCGGTGGAGTTTGACTGTCTGGACGTTCATTTTTACGCGGATGCCGATCCGCGATGGATGTGGCGGACGCAATTTCATTTGCGTATGCCGGAGCTTTTTACGACGACTCACTGGCACAAGGATTTTTCGGATCGGGCGATGAAGACAGCGAGGGCGATCTCGCCGATGCTTCGGGCCCGTCAGCGGGAGAAGGTGTCTCAATTTGCGGGGTGGGCGAATCGTCGAGGCATGCCGCTGACGACGACGGAGTCGTGGGCGTCGTGGTACATGTTCGATAGTCCGGACCTGGATTGGTCATGGCTGCTCGAGTGGTCGGAGTGGAGCGTGGACGATGCGCTGGAATTCGGCATGTGGGGCTGGACGCCGCACAATTACTGTCAGCCGCAGTTTGCGAACTGGCAGGAGGTGCGATGGCACCAGCGGTTGACGCAGAAGTTTTTAAGAGGGTAAGGTGTTGAGAGAAGAATGAAAATGAGTCATGTATCCATGACAAGGCCTGGCTTGTCATGACATTAAGATCGATATTCATTTGTGAATATCCACCATTTCGTTTCTATTCTATCAAATCACCTGCACGGCGGCGTTGGGTTCGGAAAAATAGAGCCAGGCGGAGAGGACCGGTTTTCGGAGGATGCCGGTCATGGCTTGGGCGTAAAGGTGAATCTGCGTGCGGTAATGTTCGACCATACGGTCAACGGCGCTTACGTCGATGGCATTGGTCTTGTAGTCGATGATGATGACGCCCGTCTCGGTGTCGATCAGACAATCGACGATGCCCTGAATCAGGATCGGCTCGTTGATGGATTTGGGGCGAAGGGCTTCGGGGATGTCCTGGGCGTTGATGAGAAAATTGAAGGGAAGTTCCCGATACAGATGATCGAGGTTCTCCAGCATGAGCCTGCCGGGGACGCCGGCGAAAAACCGTTCGACCTTAAGAGGATCGACCTTGCGGGCATGATCGGCGGTCAGAACGCCGCGCTGGGCAAGCTGCGAAAGTTGCCGGGCGATGTTTTCATCGTCCATCGGCTCTGTCAGATCGACGACCTGCATGAAACGGTGCCAGGCGTTGCCGCGGTCGATGGCTTCGCGAACGGTGGGTTCGGGGAAGGTGATTTCGATATTTTTTGTCAATCGGCCGGGCTGATTTTGTCGGTCGGATTCGGTTAGGGTAATGTTTTCGTAAGGGTCGGCCTGCTGCGTGAGTTCCGTGACGGAAAAATGCGTCGGCATCGAGGTAAGTTCTTCAAATGGATATTGCCAGTCAAGTTGGCTGATGACCAGATCGATTTTTTCACGGATTTGCGGCGGCAGTGTGTCGGTGGAAGAATTTAAAATCGCGTTGAGTCGATCACAGACGGATTTTTCATCGGCGGCTTGGCCGGTGGTTGTGAGCGACCACTCCTGAATCGCGGCTGATGGATAAAACGTCAATGAATTGACGCCCAAAATTTGCGTAGTCTCGTTGTTCGAAGTCAGCAGGGTGGTCAGAGCGGATTTTTCATTCGGCGTCGATGCCATCGCCAGGGTGATCCACGATAGGGGCGTGATTTTGTCGGCGACGAGATTCGCGGGGAATTTACCATCGGGTGTGGGTTGAACCGTTTGGAGATATTTACTCAGTGAATCGGCGCGTTCGCTGCCGATCATGATGAGTTTTTCCTTCGTGCGGGTCATGGCCACGTAGAGCAATCGGAGCTCTTCGGCGATATCGCGGTGGCGGGCGTGGCGGGCAATGGCGAGCAGGGGAAGAGTGTCGTGTTTGGTGAAGTTTGATGGATTGACGTATTTCATTCCAAAGAGCAGATTGCGGTCGAACTGAATGTCGGCGCGGGTATCGGTGAGATTGATCTGTTTGCCGAGATTGCCGAGCACGACGACGGGAAATTCGAGTCCTTTACTCGCGTGAACAGACATGATCCGCACGCCCACTCCGGCGCCGGCCTGGACGGAGGAAATGGGGGTCGAACGTTCCTGGACGATGTCGAGATAATTTAAAAAGCTGCGAAGGTCGCTTTGATCGTCCTGACTGAATTGCCAGGCGAGTTTCAAAAATTGATCGAGGTTCTCGACGCCGGAGGAGTCGGGCGTTGTAGCCCGGATATAATCGGAATAGCCTGTTTCAAGATAGATTTGCTGGACCAGTTCCCCGACACTGCAACAGCCCGCCGTTCGCCGCCAGCGTTCCAGACGGCTGATAAAACTCCGCAGTTTGGATGTGGTTGGGCTCAGAGGATTTTCCGACATGAATTTCAAGACGCCGGAGTAAAAATGTTCCCTGCCGGCGGCGAGGCGAATCTGTGCCAGTTCGCTCAGGGTTAATCCGACGAGCGGACTTCGCAGGATCGATGCCAGTGAAATATCGTGGAACGGGTTATTGATCATCGTCAGTAGCGAGACCATATCGGAAATTTCCGGATATTCCAGAAACGCTTCGATGCGTTCACAGTAGGCGCTCAGGCCCAGGCGACGGAGCATGAGGATATATCGGCCCGCGACGTTGTGCATCGTCCGCAACAAAATCACAATATCGTCAGGCTCGATGGGGCGCGTTTGGCCGTTGTCGGTGATGGGGAATTTTGAGTCGATGAGTTGCCGAATACGCCGGGCGGTCAGCAGGGCTTCACGTTCGACGGCCTCCATTTCAAGAAGTTCGTTTCGTTCATTTTCGCCGCCGTTGTCCTGGGCCTGGAATTTTCGTTCCAGCAGATGAATTTCCGCGGTCATCGGAATCTGGATTTCAGGATGGACGGCTGCACAGACCAGTTGATTGCCCCGATCGTAGGTCAGCTCCAGTTCTTCGCCTGTGAGGATGGGTGTGAAGACGGCGTTGACCGAATCGAGCACCTCCCGCCGTGAACGGAAGTTGTCCGCCAGATCGATTTTCGTCAGGCCGAGATTTTGCCCGGCGATATCGCAAAGGCGTTGAAAAATTTCCGGCTCAGCCAGACGAAAACGATAAATACTCTGCTTGACGTCGCCGACCATGAACAGGTTGGTGCATCGGTCCGGGTGTGTTTCATCGGGCCGACACAGCAGCCGGATAATCGTGTCCTGAAGCTCATTGATGTCCTGGTATTCATCGACCATGACGAATTTGAACAGGTTCCGGTACTTGTCGGCGACTTCGCTGGGGATGATTGTACCGTCGGAATCATTCGGCGAAGTCAGAACCTTCAGGGCCAGACGCTGAAGATCGTCGAATTCCAGTTGGCCTTGCGATTGTTTCCTGGCTATCAGCCGTTGTGAAAATTCATCGACCAGATCCAGCAGCAGGTCGATCAACTGGGCCTGTTCTTGCAGCATGAGGGTATGATTCGGATTCAGGATCGATCCGATATCGCCCAGGATTTCTTTCAGACGTTCCTTGCTCAAATCGACCTGAGCACGGATCGGCTCCCACCAGTCTTTGTCTTCAGGCTTGCGGATTTGTGGACTGCGAGCCATCGGCTGTTGGATTAATTCTTGAAGTTCGCTTAAGCGATTCGTTGTCAGCGACTGCGCAAGATCGCGGCAGAATTTCGAGAGCGTTTCAAGATATTCGCGAGCCTTGTCGTGTCGATATTCGGCAACCTTTAATGTCAGACGATCGAATTCCTCGCACATTTTGTTAACGTCGCCAAGCCATTGCTTTTGCATGAATTTCCAGGCGTCGAGTTTGGTGAGGTCCGGATTTTCATCCCGATAGCATCGGGCCAGTTCACGCGATCGGTCAAGCCAGAGGTCGGGCCTCGTCAGCGATTCGAGAAACGCATGGAGGCTGAGTAATGTTTGCACGATGATCGTATCCACACCCCGCCCGCCGTAACGTGAAATCAAATCGCGGAATCGTTGACCGCTCTCGCCTTGTTCGGCGTAACGCGATTCAAACATTTCTTCGATGATTTGATGTTTGAGCAGCGTTGCGTGTTCGGGCGGGAAAACTTCCACCCGGTCGCTGATACCCAGGATAAAATAATTGTCGCGAATGATCCGCAGACACAGGGAGTGAATCGTGCTGATTTGTGCACGGTCGAGGCGATGAAGTTGATCTCGCAGAAAGGCCCGTCCCGCCGCGGTGCCTTCTTCAAGGATTTTCTGGTCGAGTCGTTCACGAAATCGCGTCTTAAGCTGACCTGCTGCGTCTTCGGTAAAGGTCACGATCATCAGTTCATCCACATTCGCCAGACCGCTTCGGACGATCTGCCAGGCCCGTTCGATAATGACCGACGTCTTGCCCGTACCCGCTGACGCGGAGACGATCAACTCGCCTTGTCGCCAGTTGATGGCTTGAAGTTGTCCGGGTTTCCATTCTTTCGCCATAGTGCGTTCTTTCCTTACAACTCCTCGAGTTCCGCGAGAATGCCTTCTTTCGATAAATTCCTGGGATTTCGATAATGATTGTGCCGCGTGGTGAATCGGCAGATCCCGCCCATTTCGCACAGGGGGCAAACGCTCTTGCCGCCGTCGTAAAAAGGATGAATCGAGATATTGCCCTGTGCGATCGCCTGCACCGCCAGATCGATCTTAGTTCGCGTTTCTTTTAAAATGTTTTCGACGGTTATTGCGCTAACGATCGTTATGGGACCTCGCGAGTAGGGCGTGCCGTCTTTTTTGATTTTAATCCCATAAGGATATTCACCGGTTTCGGAATTCATGAGTAAATCCAATTCGTCCCGATTGACCAGTCCTGCTGCGGGAAACAGCCGGGAGGATGTTTCTTCCCTGCCACCGTTGGCGGGCCATTTGGGTCGAAGCGACACATACACTCCGCCGCTCGCGGTCGAATTTTCATGTAACGTCGTTGCAGCCAGCAGGTAGCCCGGTAGCTGCAACTGCGTTCCTTCTCGCCACTCGGTAAGTTTAAACGACATCTGCCCGCTCTTGTAATCCACCACCATGATCCGGAGCTTATCGCCGACACTCGCCATGTCCAGCCGGTCGATTCGCCCGACGAGATGATAGTGTTTGTTGTTGACGACGATATCGATATCGAATTCGATTTCAAATTCGCTCGGAGAAAATCTGCCTGGCCCGATTGTGCGTATTTGCTCCTCGAGTGCCAGTGTCAGCTCCATTTCGGTTTGTTTCAGAATGTATTGATTTCGTGCATTCTGAAACAGCTGTTCATCCTTGATCTCCGAGGCGGCCTGTTCGACGGCGGTTTCGACAATCGCCGCAATTTGTTTTTGTTCGATGTGCCGCCAATCTTCGCCTATCGCCACGACCTGCTGCCAGGCGAGCTTCATGACCCGATGCCGAAGCGATCCAAGGTCCATCGGTTCCAGTTCAAATCGCTGGGGAATCTCAAGCCTTAAACCATATCGGCAGAAATGCTGGAAGGGACAGCGATAAAAACTTTCCAATTGCGAAAAACTGATGTGGTCGCGGTAAATCTTGTCCGCCAGCCCCGGTTCGAGCTGGGCATTGTTTCCATCGCAAAGCCCATCGGCATATTGCCGAACAATCTCCGTTGTTTGAGGCCTCTGATAAAGATGAGCGCTCAATCCGGTCCAGAACGGCCCATGACCGTTGACCGCGTCAAATCCTTCGGGTCCGATCTGCGTCATTGCAAGTCCGGCGATGCGTTTCGGCGTTATCGGGATAGGTGTTTTGGGGTCGAGCACCATGGCGGCATCGTCCGCCGGAACCTTATGTGTCAGTATTGCGCCCAGCCCGGTGAACTCCTCAATCCGGCGAAGATATCGGCTTGGCGATAACGTATTCCCGCTGCTGTCTTTTCGGCAATGACTGATCCATAAAAAGTCGCTCGGCCGCGTCATCGCGATATACGTTAAATATTGTTCCTTGAGAAAATGTTCGTCGATATCGCCCTTGACCGCCAGATCGGGCCAGGCGAGTTGCTCGCGATCCTGATCGGTCAACACCACATCGTCCACCGGCGGGGCGGGCCAGACCGATTCGTTGAATCCGAGAATCAAACTGGCTCGAACCGATGGATGACGTGTGCGGTCAATCGTTCCGATCAAGACCTGATCGACGTTTGAAGGAATCACGCCCACCGTGGATTCCGCGAAACATTCCGTGAGAGTGCTTGAGAATTCCTCAAGTGACACCATCCTGCCCGCCAGCGTGATTCGAAGCTGATCGAAAATCTCCATCACCACATTCAAAATCTGCTGATGAATCTGCTGTGTCTGATCGGCGGTATCCTTCTGCGCCATTTTCGTCAGTGCCGCCGAAACATTGAGTTCCTTGATCAACCCGGTGATGCCTTCAAGCAAAACTTCGATGGAAAACTCCTGCGTCGTCGCGCGGTCGATCTGCCAGAAGGTTTCTAATTTCTTGAGCGGCTTGATCAATTCTTCTCGGCCCCGGTTGATCGCCGGCAGGTCAAACAGCGGTGTAACTTTTTCTTCACCTTCCTCGCTGCCTCGAATGCCTTCGATCCGATATTTCCAATCTTTGTTCCAGCGCTCACCTTCGATATGATGGGCCAGAATGTAATTCTCGATCCGGTCGCAGATTAATTCCGGCGTCGGGACCAGCCCGGCCTTGAGATATCGCAGCATGTCGTTCAGTCGATAATTATTCTCAACCGCGTTCACCGCCGATAGAATCAGCCGCGTCAGGGGATGTTGCGACACAGGTCGGCGAACATCCAGAAAATAGGGAATCCCGTAGTGATCGAAAATATATCGCAGCGGATGTTCATACCCGTCGAGTCGTCTCAGGATGACGGAAATCTGCCGATATTGAAATTTCCTCTCCCGAACGAGCTGAAAAATCTTTCCCGCCGCCAGATCGATCTCATGGCTGGGATTATCCGCCGAAACAACCATCAGGTCCGAATCAAGCTCGTCGCGACTTATCGTCAATCGATCAGCCTTGTTCGCAGGAGTTCCTGCGACGAGATAGCGTTCGAGCGTGATGAGGGTCTTGTTCGGATGAATTCGCCTGGAATCGTCATGCCGCAGAATAATCGGCTCGGCGATCTTGATTCCTGCCGCGTTCGCCAATTCCAGCAATCGAAAATAGGTCTGCTCCGCGGGTGCGAACATGGTATTCTCATCCGCCGGCGATTCCTTCCCAAGCTGATCGGGATCGAGCGTCAGTGAAATACAGGTTTCCTTCGCCGCCGCCATCGTCGCCAGAAGAGCCGCGTATTCCTGGCCCGTAAAACCGGAAAATCCGTTCACGACCAGCAGGCAGTCTCTAAGCCAGTCGATTTTCGAAATCAATTCCCGATATTTCGCCAGATAAGTCCCCGGATCGTCAAGCCCGACCGCGCCGATTCGCTCATATTCGGTCGAAAGCTTGATCAGGTCCATAAGTTTATCCCTGAGTGCAAGCGGCGTCGTCGCATCGTTGCGAATCTTTTCATAAATCGATTCAAGTTCCTTCGCCCCGAGCCTCGCCTGTTGCAATTCATCCAGAAGCGACAGGATCGAATCGGCAATTTGGTCTGCCGGCGTATTGTTCCAGAAACGCAAATCGTCCTTAAGTCCCGCCAGAATTTGCCCCATCAGCAATTTCCGGGAAATCCCCAGCATGGGGCGTGACGTTTCGGTTGTTTCACTCACCGCCAGTTGGGCCAGCCGCTTAAAACTCAAAACTTTTGCCCGAGTAAACCCCTGCAGGTCCTGCCAGCCCGCCAGTGCTCGGCTCATCTGAAACGTCGCCTGCTCCGGTACCAGGAGCACCACCGCCGGTCCTGCCAGCGGTGAAGCCTTCAGTTCCCGAGCGATCAGGTCCAGACAATACGTCCGTTTACCCGTGCCCGCTCGTCCCAGAATAAACCGTAATTGTCCCATGCTTGACGTACCGCTAAACCTTCCATACCGCCGCAGGGCGAATAAAATGAAAACCGCTATCCGGATATCCTATCCAATCGTGATGCACATGACATTTCCTGATAATAGTCCATTTATCATGGATTATCAACACGATTGGTTCGCCTGTAAATCTATGATCACTCATTTGGAAACCATTGGTTTTGTTCTTTATTCCGTCCTGAACGTTGTAATGATTCGAGCAATTTGTTCGGCTTGTGTTTGAATGAGTTCCGGTGCGTGGGCGACGGCTTGCGATAACTCCATGGGCTGATTCACGATGGCAAAAAAAGCCGTTAACGGAGGAACATTTTTGTCGGCATCGACACCGACCGATCCGGCGATGGCGATAACGGGGATGTTGTGTTTTTTTGCGAGCTGTGCGACATGATAGCAGACTTTCCCATTGGCCGACTGACCGTCGATTCTGCCTTCGCCGGTCAGGCAGAGGTCGGCGCTCGCCAGCCGTTCTTCCAGTCCGACCGCTTTGGCCACCAGTTCGCTTCCGCTTAGAAGTTTCGCGTTGCAAAATCCCAGCAAGGCCGCGCCGAGTCCGCCGGCGGCACCGGCGCCGGGAGGTGTTTCGATATCCACAGACAATTGTTCCCGAACGATTCGAGCATATCGCGAGAGATTTTCATCGAGAACTTTGACCATTTC
>JAAZAW010000173.1 GCA_012514125.1 Phycisphaerae bacterium
GCTCAGGGACCAGGCTGCATCTCTTTTCAATAACGATTCCTTCAACAGCAGATCATAGGAAAGGAATGAAATCAAAACTCCGGTTCCTGCGGCGGATTTTGATCGCTATCGTCTGCCTTTTTCTTTTTATTCTTCTTCTTCTTTAACATCATCGCCTTTTTGAGACGACGAATTTGGTTCCGAATCGTGGCAGCTTCTTCGAATTGTTCACTTTCAACCGCCCGCTGGAGCTTGGCTTCCAATAACCGCATCGGATTGGCGGGAAATTTCTTGCGCAATTTCTTCGCCATCTCTTTAAGAATGTTGGCTTCCGGAGAAAAAGCAAAATCTTCCCGCTGATCGACGTCGTCGTAAAGTTTCTTGATTTCCTTCAGTCCCGCTTTAAGGTGATGCAACGCCAACGGAAATTTTCGACTCTTCGACGCTTGGAGTGCCTTGGCACGGGTGCTCATCATAATGACATAAGGACGATATTGCTCAAGCACCAGGCGATCCGACTTTTTCGCCGCGTATTTATTACAAAAATCGAAAAGCTGAATATTTTTCTGAGTATCGTAAATGACACGATCGTAATCTTCGAGAATAAAGCAAGCTAAGTATCGATGATAATACATCATCGCCTCATCCCGAAGCTTCCTGCTGTCTTCGACGGAAAGTTCAAAACCAATGTCCGTATGGTGCTGCTGGACATATTTTTCAAGCTTGTGGACATAATAGTCATAAAGTGTCTCAAAACCATGGGGCCTTTGCCCGTCAGGGCGGCCTGTCACTTCCATCTGCAGCAATCCCAGGTCCAGGCGCATCTGAATCTTGGGCCGCCCGTCATCACCAAGAATTCTCCGGACGGAAATCTTCCCGGCGCGATAAGGCCAATTATCAATAATGGGGCGTATATCATTTTCCATCAAATTTCATGCTTCCCTTAAAATAGTCATACTTTCCTTGTAATTTTAGCTTCTATCAATCCCTACCGCAAGGAACCTTGCATGGATTTCAAGAAATGGATATATTCGGGTAACTCATTAGTATGGAAAACAAAGGTGAATAAAAATAAATGTTATTTTCTGGCCGTCGAAACCTCCTCGCGGACAGGTTCCGCGGCGCTGGGATGTGATGGAAAACTTTTAGCCGCCGTTGAATTCGCCGCCGGCGTTCGACATGGTGTGGAATTGATCCCCGCCGTAGATCGAATGATGCGACAAGCCGGTTTACAACCCGGACAGATGGACGTGATCTGCGTATCGAGCGGGCCGGGGTCGTTTACCGGACTGCGCGTCGGATTCACCTTTGCGCGATGTCTGGCCCAACTCACCGGAGCCAAACTCATCGCCGTCTCGAGTACGCGCGTCATCGTGGAAAACCTCATGCCCATGCTCGCGGAAAAATCCGAAACAATCTACCTGGCTCCCATCCTGGACGCCAAACGAAAACAGGTGTATACCGCCGGATATCTCTGGCAGGATGGAAAAATTCATCCGATACTCGAAGAATGTGTCCTGACCCCGGCGCAATTGATGGAAAAACTCGGACGCCCCTTATGGCTCACCGGCGAAGGACTCGATTATCATCGCCAAAGTTTCACCGACGAAAACGGCCTGACCTTCATCGACCGCCCATATTGGTTCGGACAGGCCCAAAACGTCCTGAAACTCGGATTTGAATTAGCCCGAGAAGGGCGATTTGTCCCATACAACAATTTCGTGCCCACCTATGTTCGACTGCCCGAAGCCGAAGAACGCTGGCAACAGCAACATCCAGCCGACCACTAAACGCCGCCTTTCATCAACAGCCCGCCGACTCCAGCCGCATCCTCCGGATCCGAAACGGTGACAAGATTAACTCAAAAGCGTATAATAAATAGTTACGTTTTCGTTGATTATTGCATGTTGAGCATGATGGTGTTATGATTTATATCGATTTTATGGTCGTTCATCGCTCGTCATCGGGCCGATACAGGCCATGAAATTGGGTTTTAGAAACCTAGAATTCTGATTTTTCAGGAAAGGATTCCCGCTATGACTGGGAAATTGAAAATCGCTTTGATGATTCCGATTGCGGCGGCGTTGTTATCCGGTTGCTCGCGAACCTACGATCCGGTCGAGACTTATAACCGCGGTTATGCGGAGTATATCAGTGGGAACTGCACCCGTGCGATCGGCTACTACAAATGGGCCTTGGAGATCAAGAAGGAATATTCCGCTCCCATGATCGGCCTGGCTCGGTGCTATCTTGAAATGGCCATCAAGAATTTCGAGGAGAACAATCCGGGCGCTGCCATGCACGATCTGGAAGAAGCCCTTTACTGGAGCAATCTGGCGGTCGATGCCGATCCGGGCAATCCGCAGGTGACGCAGGTTCGCGTGGAAATTTTAAAGATGAGGGGCGAAATAGAAGCGGCGGTTCGGACCGCGCAGTGGGGAGCAAAAGTTCAGGGGCCTAACGCCCAGAGCCTTTTGCTGATGGCCAAGACCTATATGGAGGTTGGAGCCTACGATGAAGCGCAGGTTGCAATCAGACAGGCCATTGCCGTTGACCCCTATAATGTCGATGTCCGCACCCAGGCGGCGAAATTTTATGAAAAAATCGGCAAGCCCGATCTGGCCCGCGAGCAATATGAAGAGATTTACCAGATGGATCAGACCAATCCGGACGTCCTGGATAAGCTTGACTCCGAGACTGCCCGGCAGCCATAACCTGTTCTCGATTCAATCCTGAAAAACAAATTCCCGGAAAATCATCCCAGGCTCTTCCCCGCACCTTCTTTTTGAAGTAGGGGGGATACCACCGCCATTATCTCTCATCCACTCAACCGCGCTCCCCATCCCACCCCAAAAGCCCAAGCCCGAAAATTTCATCAGACTCTTGAGAAATTCGTGGATTTTGCTTATAGTATTTAAGTTTGTATCTTTATGTCGAAAATCACAAGGAGTCTGTTAATGTCAGTAAATGTTGCTGTAGTCGGCGCAACGGGAGCGGTCGGTAAGGAATTTGTTAAAATCCTGGAACAACGAAAATTTCCGTATACAAATATCAAGTTCCTTGCCTCGGCAAGGTCCGCGGGTAAAGAGATCAAGTTCGACGGCAAGACGTACATCATTGAAGAACTGACGGAAAAAAGCTTCGCCGGGATCGATGTGGCCCTGTTCAGTGCGGGCGGTTCAATCAGCAAGCAATTCGCCTTGGCCGCCGTCAAAGCGGGCGCCGTGGTGGTCGATAACTCCAGTGCCTTTCGCATGGACCCCAACGTTCCGCTGATCGTGCCCGAAGTGAACCCCGAAGATATCGCCAAGCATCAGGGTATTATCGCCAACCCGAACTGCTCCACGATCATCATGGTCGTGCCGGTGTTCGCGCTTCATAAAGTCAATAAAATTAAACGCATCCTCGCCTCCACCTATCAGGCCGCCAGCGGTGCGGGTTGGAAGGCCATGAAAGAATTGGAAGATCAGACGCGCGATGTGCTTGACGGCAAACAAGTCAAGCCTGAAGTCATGCCCTATCAGTATGCGTTCAACCTGTTCAGCCATAACAGCAAGATCGGTCCCAATGGCTACAACGAAGAAGAAATCAAAATGGTCTCCGAAACCCGAAAGATGTTCCACGATGAGAGCATCATGATCTCGGCGACCTGCGTTCGCGTGCCCATCCTGCGTGCACACAGCGAAGCGATTACCCTCGAATTTACAAACGATATTTCCGAACAGGAAGTCCGGGAAATTCTCGCCAAGGCTCCGGGTGTCACACTGGTGGACGATCGCGAGAAAAACTTCTTCCCCATGCCGCTCGATGCGTCCAATCAGGGCAATGTGCTCGCCGGACGGATTCGCAGGGATACCTCGCTTGCGGGCAACAAGGGAATTTGCCTGTTCGTCGCAGGCGATCAGCTTCTCAAGGGAGCAGCCCTCAACACCGTTCAGATTGCCGAGCTTTTACCGAATGTCAAAGGCAAGGGTTGCGGCTGTTGCGGCTGCAAATAATAAACGCGGTGAATAAGCAACGGAACATCAAACTGGTCATCGCCTATCAGGGCACCCGGTATAAAGGATGGCAGCGTCAACCCGACGTGATGACCGTCCAGGAAACCGTTGAACTCGCTTTGCAACAGATTCTGGCTCGCCCCGTGCAGATTCGCGGGGCGAGCAGAACCGATGCCGGGGTTCACGCCCAGGGCCAGGTTGCCAATTTCATCGTCGAAAATTGTCCCATTCCCACCCATGCCTTTGCCGATATCCTCAACGGGAAACTCCCCGACGATATCGCCGTGCGATCGAGCGTCGACGTGCCGCTCGAATTTCACGCTTCACGCGACGCGCTGCATAAAACCTATCACTATCGCATTTTTAACAGCGGCCTGAAGGATGTCATGTATCACAA
>JAAZAW010000174.1 GCA_012514125.1 Phycisphaerae bacterium
AGCAAAGAGTTAAGGTGACCTTCGTAAAAAATGCGCATCAGGTGCGAATATTGCATAGCGGGGTTGAAACGCAAGGCTCGGATCATTCGCCAGAGGCGTGCGCGACGGCTTCGCTGCTGAGGGCCGGGCCAGGTGAGAAATTGTTCAAAAAATGATCCAAGCGAACGCATTTTTAGTTTGGCTAGAAAAGTTGTCATGACAAATCCGCGATATCGGTCGTAGCCGCAGAAGGCTTCATCCCCGCCGTCACCGGTGAGGATGACTTTGACGTGTTTTGCCGCTTCTTTACAAATCAAATAGGTTGGAATGGCGGAACTGTCGGCAAAAGGTTCGTCGTATAGGGTTGTCGCCAGGTCCAATATTTGCGTAACATCCGGCTCAACAACTACTTCGGTATGATCGGTTTTATATTTTTTGGCGACGAGTCGGGCTAAGGGTAATTCATTATAACGTTCGTCTTTAAAACCGACGGAAAAGGTTCTGATAGGAATTGAAGACGCCCTGCTTGCCAATGCGGTGATGATTGAGGAATCCAGGCCGCCGGTGAGGAGCACGCCGACAGGGACATCGGCGACCAAACGTTTGGCGACGGCGTTATTTAATAATATTGAAAGCTCGGAGGCGGCGGAAGTGACTGAGTTGGTGAAGTTTTGTTTGCAAGGCTGATAATAATGATACGCAGGCGGCAGGGCTGTGAGGTTTTTTTGACGAAATTCGTTGAGGTTGAGGTTCAGACAGCAGCCTGGCGGTAATTTGTATATGTTTTTATCAATGGTGTGAGGCGCGGGGATATAGCCGAAACGCAGATAATCGATCAAAGCGACGTTATTGATGGAATTATCTGGGAAAACTGAAGTTATGGCTTTTAACTCGGAGGCGAAGACTAAAAAGTCGCCCTGAACACCGTAATAGAGCGGTTTTTTGCCCACCGGATCGACGGCGAGGATTAGTTTTTCGTTTTGGTTATCGTATAATGCGAGGGCGAAGAAGCCGTCGAGGTGATTTAGAAAGGCTAAGCCATATTGTTGATAGAGATGGACGATTGGCTCGATGTCACCTTGGGTTTTGAAGTGATGGCCTTGGCGAGTCAACTTGGTTCGCAGGGATTGGAAGTTGTAGATTTCGCCGTTGCAAATCAGATGCAGGGTTTGGGTTTCATCGGCCAGGGGTTGGCGGCCTGTGTCGAGGTCGATGATGGAAAGACGACGGAAGGCGAGGGCGATCCGGTGATGCGGGTCGTGATATATTCCTGCATCATCCGGGCCCCGATGGGTCAGGCGTTGGGCCATTTTTTGCGTCTGGCCAATATTAGTGCTACTGCGATTATTTAATGAGACAATTCCTGCGATTCCGCACATGTGAAGCTCTCAGCAGTCAGCCATCGGCTTTCAATCAGGGACGAGAAAGGGATTGCCGACGTTTTTAATGTTCAGATTAACCTTAAATTTACGTTGCCCGCTCAAGACGGTACAGTACAATATCACAAATAGAGGCAAGGAAGGCAAGAGGAAAGATATCGGATAGATCAAGATGGGAGAAATGGGAACAACGGATGAATGAGTTGAAGAAACGATCATGGTTGGCTGGTCGCGTGGATGCCGGCGTTTTGATTGCGATTGGGATTGTTTTAATCCTGTTAGTGTCGTGGTGGACATACATGAGTAAATCGCGATCCGAGCACACGGCGACGATGCCGGGGGTGCAGGAGATGGAAGACATTCCGGATCGAATTATTCTGGGCAACGGGCTTGAGATTTTGTTTCCGAAAAGCGTTCGCAGCGATCATGAACAGGTGAATCGGTTTGTCGCTGATTTTTTGAATACGGTGGCGAAGAGAGATTATCGTCAATATCGGGCGATGGTGACACAGCAGCGTGACCCGGTGAGCAAGGACACTTTCGATGTGGCGTATGACCGGATGAAAAAGATCGAAGTTAAAGAGCTTACGAAGATCACCGATCCCAAGGAGCTAAAGGATGAAGCTCTGACGATTGAATTGCCGGCATATCGACTCAAGGCGCACGCGGTACTCAGGGATAACAGCGAACGGGATGTCGAGATTATCGTGTTCAAAGAATACGATGTTTGGGTGAGTAGTAATTAATAAGAATAAGACGAGAAGTTAGAAGTTGGAAGACATAAGGATAGTGGCGAGGTCCACCTTGTTGGAAAAAAGTATGACCGAAGCGATTCAAAAGATTCAGAGCAAATGCGGATTCATCTGTGATATGGATGGGGTGATTTATCATGGTCCGAAATTGCTGCCGGGAGCGAAGGAATTTGTGGACTGGCTGCAACGGGAAAAGAAACAATTTTTGTTTTTGACGAACAGTTCGGAACGAACACCGCGAGACCTTCGTCAGAAATTGCTGCGAATGGGGATCGATGTCGAAGAGAAACATTTTATGACTTCGGCATTGGCGACGGCCAGTTTTTTGGCCAGTCAGTGTCCCAATGGACGGGCGTATGTCATCGGAGAAACAGGGCTGAATCAGGCGTTGTATGATGTTGGATTTTCGATGGATGACACGAACCCGGATTATGTGGTGGTTGGCGAGACACGGGCGTACAATTACGAGAAGATCGAGATCGCGATTCGGCTGGTGCTTAAGGGCGCCAAATTGATCGGCACGAATACGGACCTGACGGGGCCGACGGAGCGAGGGATCGCGCCGGCGTGCCGGGCATTGATCGCGCCGATCGAACTGTCGACAGGGTGTCTGGCGTATTTTATTGGTAAGCCCAATCCGCTGATTATGCGAGATGCGCTCAAACGTCTTGGCTGTAAGCGAGAAGATACGGTGATCATAGGCGACCGGATGGATACGGATATTATCGCGGGTATTGAATCGGAAATTGAGACGGTATTGGTGATGAGCGGAATTACCAGAGAAGAGGATTTCAGGAAATTTCCTTATCGGCCTAACCATGTGTTTAGCGGCGTGGGAGAGATATGCGGAGGTCAGGAAAATCAATCGAACGTTGAACATTCAACATTGAACGCTCAACGTTGAACGAAGAGAAGGGAATATCTACCGGCCGGCGTTGGTTCCGGATTTCCGCTTTCGCGGGAATGATTGGAGAAGATAAGAAGAAAGATGGCGGGCATGGCCCAGCCTATGAAGAAGCATACTATTCAGGGTAATGGAATACCGATGACACAGAGTGGACAACAACAGGATGTGCAATGGACGATCGGCAAACTGCTGAACTGGACCTCGGAATATTTCAAGGGGAAAGGTTTGGAGGATGCGTTGCTTTCGGCTCAGCTTTTGCTGGCGAAAGTGCTTGGGTGCAGCAAGGTTGAACTTTATCTGCGATTCGATCAGTTGGTGGAGCAAACGAAACGGGATGAATTTCGTCAGCTTGTCAAACGGGCGTCGGAAGGCGAGCCGGTCGCTTATCTGATTGGACACAAAGAATTTTTTTCACTCGATTTTGAGGTCAATTCGTCGGTGCTGATTCCACGGCCTGAGACGGAACTGCTGGTGCAATGGCTGATTCGAAAGATTCGGTCGGAATACGCGGATCGGGAGCAGGCAATTCGGATACTGGATATCGGAACGGGTTCGGGATGTATTGCGATTGCGTTGGCGAAGAATTTATCGAAGGCGACGGAGATTATTGCCGTCGACAAATCACAAGCCGCTCTTGAGACTGCAAAGAAAAATGCCGCTAAACACGCAATGGCAGATCGGATTTCGTTTCGGGAGAGTGATTTATTTTCGGGGGTCGGCGAGGAAGCGCGATTTGATTTTATTGTGTCCAATCCGCCTTATGTGACTGAAGAAGATTATGGAAATTTGCCGAAGCACATCAAGGAATATGAGCCGAGGGATGCGCTGGTGGCGGGGGAAGACGGACTGGCGGTGATTCGAGAGATTGTGTCTCGGGGGAATAATTTTTTACGGTCTGGGGGATATTTGGCGATGGAAATCGGCTATAATCAAAGAGAGGCGGTTGCGGAACTGCTTGCGGATAATGGGTATGAGGAAATCATATTTGAACTGGATGCGGCGAATATCGCTCGCATCGCGATCGGGCGAACGAAGGAGTAGGTAAATGGATTATTTTGTGATTCAGGGCGGAAAACGTCTTCGCGGGACAATCAAGATCAGCGGGTCGAAGAATGCGGCGCTTCCGATCATGGCGGCGACGCTGATGTGCAGCGAGCCTGTGGTGCTACGCAACATTCCGGACCTGAGTGATATTGAGTATATGGTGACGATTCTGGAAAAGTTGGGTGTTCGGGTGGATCGGCTCGAGCCTGGGACGATGCGATTCGAGGTGGTGGACGAAAGTATTTCGCACGCGGATTATGAAACGGTTCGCAAGATGCGGGCGAGTGTTTGTGTGATGGGTCCGTTGCTGGGCAAGCGGCTTCACGCGCGAGTGGCGATGCCGGGTGGGTGTTCAATTGGAACGCGTCCGATCGACCTTCATCTGAAAGGATTCGAGGCACTGGGGGCGGATGTCGATCTGATCGAAGGGGGCGATGTGGACTGTCAGGCGGAAAAGCTCGAAGGAAGTGAGATTTTTCTGGGCGGGCATTTTGGTTCGAGCGTTACGGCGACGGCGAATGTGATGATGGCGGCGGTTTTTGCCGAAGGGACAACGGTGCTTGAATCGGCGGCGTGTGAGCCTGAGGTGGAAGACCTGGCGAATTTTCTGGTGGCGATGGGCGCCAATATTACGGGGCAGGGGTCGCCCAGAATTGTGATTGAAGGCGTGGATCGGCTCGACGGCGGGGAATATACCATTATTCCCGATCGAATCGAAGCAGGCACGTTCATGGTGGCGGCGGCGATTACGAACAGTGAACTTCGGCTTGAGAACTGCCGAACGGCGCACCTGATGGCGGCGACGAAGGTTCTTGAAGATGTGGGCGTTTTCGTCGAAAAAGATAATGGCGATGTGATTATCAGTTCGTCGCGATTGCTTCAACCGGTAGAGATTACGACTCAGCCTTACCCCGGATTTCCGACGGATTTGCAGGCGCAGTTTATGACGCTGTTGTCGCTGGCGGAAGGAAACAGCGTGATAACGGAGAAGATTTTTCCGGATCGATTTTTGCATGTGGCGGAATTGAACCGTATGGGGGCCAAGCTTCGGAAGGAAGGGCCTATTGTGATTGTCGAGGGCGTCAAGCGGCTGATTGGGGCACCGGTGATGGCATCGGACCTTAGAGCCAGTGCGGCGTTGGTGCTGGCGGGGTTGGTGGCTCGCGGGACGACGGAGATTAACCGCGTGTATCATATCGATCGCGGGTATGAAAGGATTGAAGAAAAGCTCAACGCGGTCGGCGCGGAGATTCACCGGCTTGATCGTTAAAAAAAAGATTGCAAACACCGGCGATCTTTTCTTACAATTTGAAAATGGACAATTCGGGGCGAATCATTATGGGTTCGTCCCGAGTTGTTGATAAGAAATGGATTTCCGCCGATGTGGGAACGGCAAAACCGGGAGGGATGCCTCTTGGCGCACCGGTGTGAGAGACGACAGGTCCAATGAACGAAGATCGCGATTATATTCTGGATATCGGTGAACAAAGCGAGAATAGCGAGTGCGAGGAGTCCGTCGCAAGGGGGAAATCCAAACCTTATATTTGTGTTCACTTTGAATGTTGCAATGTGTATAGTAGGATATATAAAAATCGCGAGGGAACAGCGTATGTGGGGTGGTGTCCCAAATGTACCCGAAAAGTTTCGGTAAGAGTCGGTGCTAACGGTACAAGCTGTCGATTTTTTCGGGCACAATGATCGAGGACGATATCGGGGCGGATATCAAAACAAATCGTGTGAATTACACACAATAAGAGAAGATCGAGGTTTGTCTTCGACAAATCGGAGATCGGATTTCCGGCAGTTTGGATTCCAGGGTTTCAACCGAACGCAACAGGTTTAAGAAAGAGAAGGCAGGAGTATTGATGGCAGAGTGGGAAAATTATGTTAAACGAACCGGAGCATGCTGTAAGTGTGAACGGCCGTTTCAGGAGCAGGAAGTTTATCAGGCGACTCTCAATGAGGTAAAGGATGGATTTGAGCGTCGCGATTTTTGCAGTGAATGCTGGAGCGATCAGATCAGAGATGAAAGTTTCAGTTTCTGGCAGGCGAGAGTTCCACGGAAGGAAGAGAAGAAAAAAGTCTTTGTGGACGATGGTGTGCTGGTGGATTTTTTCAAACGGCTTTCGGAAGCGGATGAACAGGAAAAACAAGGATTCTGCTTTGTTCTGGCATTGATTCTGATGCGGAAACGATTGCTTAAATATCTTTCGACGGAGACGACAGAATCCGGTCAGGAAGTCTGGGTGATGAAATTAACAGGCGAAGCGAAGGAATACAGGATTTGTAATCCTCAGCTTGACGATGAAAAGGTCGCCAAGATTCAGATGGAACTCAGCGAGGTGCTGGCAGGAGAGTGAAACGAGATGGAATAAAAACTCGCCGGGCAACTCCGGTGGCGAAACAAGGTTTGGAGAACATTATTTTTTAAAGGGGATCTGTATGAAGGCAACAAGAGTAAGTGTAGCGGGGATGCTGGTTTTGACGAGTATGATTGGATGTGTCGCACCACAGAAGGAGCCAACGACTCCACCGCCGGCGTACACGTTAACGGAGTTGATTTCGAAAGTGGACCAAAGCACGGAAAACCTTCAGCGGTTTCGCAGCAAGGGCGGCCGGATGACCAGCAAGATTTTAACGGATAAAGGCTTAAAACAATACGATCTGGACGGTGTGGTCATTTTATATGAGTCTCCGCGAAACATGTATCTTTCGGGGGGCTTTTTGGGACATCCGGCGTTGCAGATCGGTTCGAACAGAGAACAATACTGGCTTGGAGTGATGCACGATCCGAGCCGATTTTACTGGGGATGGTGGAAGTTTGCGGACTCGGAGTGTAATGAATGGAAGATGGGCGGCCCGATGAAATTGATGGAAGCGATTGGGCGCGTGAACCTGCGAAATCTTGAAGGTAAGCTTTTGGGGCCTGTGCTTCGACGAAACAAAGAGGCCAATGTATTGATGTACATGGCGGTGGACCAGGCGGGGAACTGGTACATTGCCAAGGAAGCTCTTCTGAGTCTGCATGAGCCTATTGTTGTGAACAAGATTATTTATTACAACGAGGACGGCAGTGAATATTTGGTGATTACTTTTTCGGATTACAAGCAATCCGAGCCGGGAACGTTGATGGCTCGACGGATCGAGCTTAACTGGCCGGCGGATCAGGGATACATCAAACTGACCATGGGCAAACCCAGGATTGAAAAATCGTTTCCGGAAGCAGCATTTGTCATGCCGGACCCCGATACGTTCAATGAGGTGATACAAGTGGACAGCAAGTGCAAGTAGATGCAAGACTGACGAAGTTGACCAGTCTATAACGAACCAAGCGTAAACGCAGAAACATTCC
>JAAZAW010000016.1 GCA_012514125.1 Phycisphaerae bacterium
GTTCCAGTCGAACCCGACAATAAGACCCTGCCGGGGACCGGGAATCGTGGGGCTTGATGGAGGCGGGGGGAATCGAACCCCCGTCCCGTAACAGTTCCAGACAGGCTTCTACGTACGTAGTCGATGATTTAAAGTCTCGACCTCTTTGGCTCCCGTCGACAGGATCCTCAAGGTCCATCCCGACTGTTTTCTCGTCTCGAAGCCGCCAGGAGTAGCTTAAAGACCAGCCTGCTGAATTGCGCTCTTATCCACTCACAGACAAAGCGGTAAGAACGGACTGCCAGTAATTAGGCAGCCATTGCGTAGTTATTGTTGACGCTTAAATTGCGTCTTCAGGTTTTTAGCCAGGCCACCTGAACCCTGGGTACGCCACATGCCCTTCTTCCGTCCGGTCGATACCAGTCGCCCCCGGACTATTTTTTTTCCAAACAACACACTATCGGTCAAAATAAAAAAATATTTTTTTCAACCCGGGATCGATATTTTTCATCGTCCCTGACGGCCCTTGACCCACAGCTTCCAAGTAACTTTAGAAATAGCCGTCTTTTACAAGCGACAACATTCTATTTTTATTATATCGTCTCAATCGGCAAATGCAATCCAATGGTTTTCATAAAACCAAAATTTTTACAAACATTTAAGTTTATGGTTGAACGTTATCCAATTTCGACTATAATATCCCTAGAAAACCCATAAAAGCCCATGATAACCCATAAGGAAATCAAATCGGCGGTGGTTTTAAAGAGAAAACATTAACAGCGGGAATTATCAGTGTTATTTACCGGCGAATATGAACATACATTAGACGCAAAGAACCGGGTTTCGATTCCCGCACGGTTCAGACAGCAAGTTTCCGATCAAAATCCGGGTTCCAGCTTTTATATGGTCCTCGGACCTAATAAAAAACTTTGGCTTTATCCTGAACGGTATTATGAAGAGTTGGTTTCCCGGTATCCTGCTGAACTGATACCCGACGAACAGATTTTGCGGTTTGAACAGATTACGTTTGGTTTGGCACGACTACTGGAGATGGATAAAACAGGCCGAATTATTCTTCCCGACAAGATGATCGGACGTGCCGGATTAGGTAAAGAGGTTGTGATCATCGGCGTGCGAGACCATTTGGAACTCTGGAACAGAGATGAATGGGATCAATACGTTGAGAATGGACTCTCAGACCACAACCAGATGTTAACTCGAGCTAGGTTAGCACGGATGCTTCCTGGTTCGGGTACTTCACCGGAAAAGAGCTGACGGAAGCGGGCGTTGGGCTTTAGAGAATAAACGCTGTCGGTAAAACGCTCGCCATCACACGTGTTGAAATTTCTGAATTTTCAAATTTCAACGAATTTTCTCGGAAAATCGATTGTAAAAAAAGGAAGCTGGTATATGCTTGCCATCACTGAAGACCCGCATGCCTCGGACAACCTCAAATCCGTGAACGTTACCGATATTGAGCTGATTCAGAGGTTTCTGGCGCAAGAGAATGTCAAACATTCCGACGCAACCCAGGCGGTCAAACGTCTTCAAAAAAAACTGGATCATTTAAAACAGAAGAATACTTTTTTTAACCATATTATGTTCTCGAATCACATCGCCCCGCTGATATGATTTTGAAAACGCTCTAGATAGTAAATCGACATGGCTCACGAGGGATTGGCATCAAAATATAGCGGACATATTCCGGTCCTGGTAAAACCGTTGCTTGATCTGCTTGCGCCGGCAAGTGGACAAATTGCGGTGGATTGTACGGTCGGACTCGGCGGTCACGCAAAGACTCTTTTAGAGAAAGAGCCTGCTCTGACTTTGATCGGACTGGATATGGACCCTCACGCACTGGAATTGGCGGGTAAGAATCTGGAACCCTGGAAGGACCGGATCAAACTGGTGCTCGCCAATTTTTCTCAACTTCCCGATGTTTTGTCCGAATTGAACATCCCTGCCGTCGATATGATTTACGCCGACATTGGTGTTAGCAGTATGCAAATCGACCGCCCGGATCGCGGATTTTCTTTTCTGGAAGAAGGCCCGCTGGACATGCGGATGAATCCATCGCAAACCAAACGGGCGGCGGATATCGTGAACGGCTTGAAGGAATCTGAACTGGCGGATATCCTGTTCCGGTATGGCGAAGAAACCAGGAGTAAAAAAATTGCCCATTTGATTATTCAGGCAAGACGGAGCCATCGGATCGATTCTACGACGGAGCTGGCTTCGATTATCTGCCAGGCATTGGGCATCGATCCGCAAAATCTGAGTCGGCAGCGGATACATCCGGCCACCAAAACGTTCCAGGCCCTTCGCATCGCCGTTAATAATGAACTGGGCAATCTGGAATCGCTTTTGAACTCGGCCCCGGGACTGCTTGCCCCGCAAGGACGTCTGGCCGTTATCAGCTTTCATTCTCTGGAAGATCGCATGGTCAAGGAAGATTTCAAGAATCGTGCCCAAGAGGGCATTTATCGGATCATTACCTCCAAGCCGATCGAGGCGGATCCTTCGGAAATTTTACGAAATTCCCGGTCACGTTCGGCAAAATTACGGGGAGCACAAAAATGTTCATAATTTTTCGCCTTATGTTCGATATTAAAATAGGGCATGGGAAAACTTTCAAGTAACGGCATCGGCCAATATCGACTCGATGATTTTCGTTTTTCCGGAAAACAGTTTTCCGCATCATGGAGTCGAACAAAATTTTAAAATCGGTATTCTTCGGTTCAGGATTTGGGCTGCCATAAGGAGATGGCTATGACACGTGAAACAAAAATCGGGCTGCTTGTTGGATTGGCATTTATCATTTTATTCGGTATCATTTTATCCGAAAAAGGAACCGGTCGCAGCGACCAGTTCGCCACTCCGAACCCGCCGGCACCTCTTGTCGAATTAGTGCCCCCTACTTTTACGCCTGCCTCGCCGGTTGTGGAAAAGTCCGCGCCGGAAGAAATCGTGGCCTCCAAGGTCACCATGACCGATCCGGAAGTAAAAATCACTGAAAATGTAAAAATTGAAACCCCTGGGCCAAGCCTGATGATCATCAAGCAAGGCCAAACCAAAGAACCCCAACAACCGACGGCACAACAGGAAATTTCTCCGAAATTCAAGCAAATGCTTCCTCCGACTCCGACTCGCGCTCTGAGCCGGATCCCTGCATCAACCATGCCCGCTGAACAGTTGTCGGCACCGGAAGCACAGACCGATTCCCCGGTGGAAGTCGCAGTTTTAACCGAAAACCCAACACCGATTTCCGCCCAGGCCCAGGCGAATGAAACTCAGGAACATATCGTCATCGCGGGTGAAACGATCGCCAGCATTTGTCGGAAATATTATCCCGGCCAGGCGTATTCAATGGTTGATGTCGTCCTTAAGATAAATAATATTGATAATCCGCAAAAATTACAGGTTGGTCAATCACTCAAGCTTCCCAGCCTTCCTCAGCAGGTGGCTACGGGCGAATCCATCAAACCGGACAACGCAAAATCGGGACTGGCCTCTTCCAAACTTCTGGTTCCGGCGGAAGATGCCACCATCGTCGGTATGATCAACCCCAACAAGACCCAAATCAATGTTGCGGTCGCTCCGAAGATTGAATCCAAAACTTATACGGTTCAGGACAAAGACACACTTACAAAAATCGCCAAGCGGTTCTATGGCAGTGAAAAGGCTTGGACAAAGATTTATGAAATGAACAAGCAAGTGCTCAAGAATCCGCACAGTATCAAGAGTGGAACCAGCCTGAAACTTCCGGCAGTCGAACTGGCGGCAGGTCCGAAAGTTGATTAATCGGGTCTTGCAGGAATAATTGTTGACAATGGATTAGCGAAGCTCGTTCCGACGGGGGCGAGCTTTGTAAATTTGTTAGAACCGACACAATAATTAAAAACGTCAGCAAATTTGAAACTCCGTCAAATAAGAAGATCATTGAAATTATGAATGTTTTCAGGGTATTTGTCATAGTTCTGGCTTTTTCGATCATCGCGGGCGCGATCGTTCATATCCGCCTGAAAAACTGGCATTATGCTTATCTGATTAACCAGTTTTATGACAAGAATCAGCGGCTTGGGCAGGAATTTACTCAAATTCGTCTGGAAATGGCGAGATATCAGAACCCCGAAAATCTTCTGGAACGCCTGAAAGAGATGAACTTGCCCCTCGAAGGACTCGGCATGACGACCCAGCAACCGGCCAAAAGTCCGGTAAAATCGACCGGTATCCTTCCCGCAAAATCTTCAACCAAATCTCCGAGCAAATCCGCAGTAAAAACGGCCAAACCCGCCCCCAGAAGAACCAATCCCACCCAAACTCACTAATCTCCCGATACATGGGTCCAACACTTCGCCATCCGCAAAAACGTCAACCCTTACCGGCCTGAATTGTTGGAGCGCTCGTGACTGTGATGTTCACCGAATTCATCTTCTTCAAAATCTTCGATGTGCATGGGAACATACCCCGGCGTCTTGGAGCGTTCCACTTCTTCATCGTATGCCTTAAGCACAGCCGACTGGATACGTTCCCGCGAATCCGGATTGATCGGGTGGGCGATATCGGCATGAAGTTTGATGCGGCCGGCGTTATCTTTGGGAATTTTGCTTTCGGGGAGCTTGGTGCCGCATTCGTTGCAAAACTTCGCTCGCAAGTGATTTTTCGTCGAACAACGTGGACACTTGACGGCGAGCTTTCGCGACGGCATGGCCACAAACGGCCCGGTCCCTCCTTCAATCACCTTGATATCGCGAATCACAAATTCGCCGTCCAATGTGATGGTGCAAAACGCTTTAAGCCGTTCCGATTTGATGTCAACCAACTTCACTTTCACTTCTGTTACTTCCATGGTCGTTCCCTCTTAGCAATATTACCATGTGTTGTTTTTCACTACCCAACAAGTTAACTCCTTAAACGAAGATTGAACACGCAGCGAAGCCTGGGCCGCCTGATCTCGGGTATCGAACAAGGCAAACAAGGCCGATCCGCTACCGGACAATCTTACCGGCACCGATAACAACGATTCGAGTGATCGTCGAAGTTCACCTAATTCCGGATTGATCGTAAAAGCTGAGGATTCCAGATCATTTTCCAGATAAGGATAAATTTCCGACGGCTTAGACCGCGGCAGACGCTTTGCCATCGATTCCGCTTTTGAAAAATTCCGCCGGGAATCCTGGACATAATGACGATAAACCTCAGCCGTCGACAAGGCTATGCGTGGATGCTTAACGATAAGCCCCCAAAAATTCCAGGAAACCGCAACCGGCGTTACGATTTCACCCCGCCCGGTACAAATCGCCATAGGTCCGCAAAGGAAAAATCCGACATCCGATCCGAGCACTGCCGCGAGTTTTTTCAAATCCTCCGTCGGCCAGCGTAAGTTCCATAATTCGTTCAGACCAAAAAGCGTACCGGCGGCATCGGCGCTGCCTCCGCCCAGACCTGCCTGAGTGGGAATCCGTTTGACCAGTTCGATCTCGACGTTCGGCTCGACATTCGCCTCGTCGGCCAGCAAAGTACTCGCCCGGTAAATCAGATTGTCTATGCCCGTGGGAATCGTATCGTCGTCACAGGTCAGATTCAACGATGCGCTCGGACGAATCAATAAATCGTCATAAAGCGTAACCGTCGCCATCAAACTTTCAAACGCGTGAAAATTATCCGGACGTTTGGGGCCCACCGAAAGCGTCAGATTGATCTTGGCCGCCGAACGAATCACTAAAGTTTGATTGTCCAGCCAGGAGAGACGCTGATGATGTTCGGTATAAGGAATGTCCGCTCCTGAAGATATTGCGTCCGTCTTGTTTACGCTGACGGAAGTCTTTTTTCCCTGCCCCATGTAGTTGGTCTGGTACATATTTTGAAATCCACATCAGAATTAAGTATTACCGACGTCAATGCTATACCGCTAACTCTATCTCTGCCGCTGTAACCCATGTCACCTGAGCAACCGTATAAACCTCGACCAGTATTTACATTCCACCCCGAAACATCTCCTAACAGAGATGTGAATGAATTGTACCATATCCTTCAGACGTGTCAACAGATGTTAAAATAAAAAAATCCGGCACCGGGCAAAGACAAACAGACTTCGCTCCGGGCGTTGCAGTAGTGTTCTGAAATATGCAGACAAAAAACTCCGCCCTATCGTCGAAATTTATTTTTTCGCCGGCCCCTGCCATTCTTCATAAAACCGGTGAAATGAATCGCGCGTTTTCTCAAAAACATTCTGCCGAGGTAAAGCCGACTCCGATGGAGTTTTACCCGCATCGGCAAAAGGAGCATTCGTTTCACTGATCCATGCAAGCCATTTTTGAGCATTGCCCTGGAAGGTCCTGCCTGTCAGGCGAATCAAACTTTTTTCCGCTTCATATCTGACCGAAAAGTCGGTGTCCTTCAACGCTGCGACCAATGCCATCAGGACCGTCGTATCCTGAACCTGCCCAAGTGCCCTGGCGGAATTCAGACGCACATCGACATTCCGATCACCGGAAAGCCCGCGTAACAGTGCCGCGACCACCGCATTGAAAGATTCACCATTTTCGGCTGTTTTTGTCAAAGTGTTTTGGCTTAGCCCCCAAGCCGCTTCGAATCGAACCCGATCGTCCGGATCGTCCAGCGACTGGACAAGCACAGGCCAGACTTCAGGATTATCGAGCCGACCAAGATTATGGACCGCCAACGCCCGAACCGAGGAACTTGGATCGCTCTTCGCAATCACCGCCATCGCCTTGATGGCCCAATCGGCCTGAAACGCTTTTGACTTTTCCAATTCGACCAGACATCGATAGCGATCATCCGCATGATCGCTCTTTAACGCGATTAAGGCCGATTCCTGAGGCGTCCGCTTGTGCAGCGAAAATTCCACTTTTTTCTCCGTACAGCCCACAAAAAAAGCCGTCATCAGCAAACCGGCTATCATTATTTTTGTTTTTTTTCGTTCCAGCATCATCTTAATTCTATTTCCACCGATTCGAGTTTCTGTATCTGTTTCACGCACTCGCCATCCACAAAAATGTTAAACCCCGGCGGGATTCCCGCATATCGCTGAACATGATCGGGCGACTGCCATACGATGGTTAAATTATGCCCGCGATACGGAAGGTTGTCGATGGCAAAATAAGCCCAGTGTTTGATCCAGGGCACCGGCGAAATCACCAATCGATCGGTTGAATGGGTTCGCACGCCGACAATCCGGGTTATAATCAGGTCCATCACGCCGCGGGGAATTCTTTTCATCACTCGATGATGGGCGGAATCGATGCGAAGATCGACCAGCCAGGAAAAATCGCCGCCGGGAAAAAATGATCTGCACCATTGCACAAACGCCGGATAATCCGCCAGGGAATATTCAGGCTTCAGCAATTGAGAAAGCTCACCGCTTGTCGTTTCAGAGAAGAATGGAACTTTCAGCATGGCCGCCAACTGCTTCTCGCGATGCAAAAAAACAGTGTTTCGACGGGCGGACCACTCCCCAAGCACACGATAATTCGCCAGCAGGAGTTTTGCATCACTTTGCACCTGATCCGATTTCGATTTTTCACCGACACCCTGCGTCGAAGCAACCTCCTGGGACCATTTTAAAACCATTGGAGAAATCTTATCGACGATCAAGTCACGAAATTCCTTGTCCGGTTCACATTCCAGCATCGCCATCGCAGTCGGCGCAATCCATCCCCCATCCGTCAGCGTTTTTCTATTGATGCTCTCAATCGCCGATTCCACCGACCGGCGAACGATTCCCGAATCTTTAAGCCATCGAACATCGCCAAGCAATCGCCAATCTTCCGGCGTGTTCATCGGGATAAAGGCTTCGCCCCGTTCCTCATCAACGCCAAGCTCCTGACAAATCGAAACCACCTGTCCCGCCCATAATTTATTCAGCCAGGGTTCAGGGCAATCCCATCCGGGAAATTGATTGACGATCCATCGACGCATCGCCGACTGCATCGACTGAATCGGTCGACGTTTGGAAATTTTCGATTCAAACTCAACTTCGCCGCTGGAAATCGAATCGGCCTTTTTATCATTGCGTATCGGCACCACAACAATCAGCAATTCCTGCCCGCCGGTTTTTTTGTCGCCCGATAATTCATACTCGCATTTTTCCTGCGATTGATCGGGACGTCGCAGCGAACCATCCGGCAACCGATACCAGACTCGCCATCGCGATTTCAAAGATCGTGTCGGCTCGATTTCAAAACGAAGCTTGCCCGTCGATAGCAAATCCCGCCCATTTTTTGTCGTACCGCTGACCCGAAACGCAATATACACCCTGCCCTGACGATCAACATAAACATCACGGACCAGTTTCAAGCCGCCCGTCATGGCGCCCTTGGGGGTGTTGAACTCACATCGAATCAACTGGCCCATCCATCGGCAGTGGTCGGTTTCAAAAGAAAGCGATAACCGGCCCATTCGAAGGTTCACGTTGCCAAAATTTTCTGTGTTCCCCAAACGATCGCCTTGAACTTCATAAATTTCACCCAATGGAAATCCGGTCTTCTGCTGATGCGACGATACATCCACCAGCGTCCCTCCGCCCATGACAATATGACAAAATGAATGGCTGGTTGTTTCCACACTCTCCGCCAGACGCCGGCTGAGTTCTTTCCCTTCGATCGTTTTAATCAGGAAATGCTTCTTCGTCGATCGCGCCGATCGCTTTTTCGCAGAGGCGGGAATGAATGTTTTTGCATTTTTCGGAGACGGTTTATCCAAGCCATGACACAGGCTTGCAGAAAGTATCGTGATGATCGTCAGAAAAGATATCCACCGTTTATTATTACTCATAGCTCCAGATTTTACAGGATCGATAATTTGAATCGAACACCACACCCGGGGTTGATACAGGAAACCTCCTGAGGCGACGAATCCGACGAATCGCCCTGCATCGCCAGAACCACCGGCAAAAGCGCCATAGCCGCATAAACACAAAGCCCCGCCGGCACACACTGACTGAACACAAAACACTGACCTGTCTGCATCGGATTTTCACACCCCTGCTCGCCGTGAATGCTGATCACCTCCGCGAGAATTTTCCGGAATGTGTCCGCTTGGGAATTTTCTCTGGTCATCAACGTCGAAGACGTTGATGGGATGTCAGTTTTTCGGCAGGGACGTCCTGTGCTTTTTTTCTTCGTTTTTGGCGTCTTCGGCTCTTTGGATATCTCAGGCGATTCTTGCGATTCGTCCGCTTCATCGCCAAAATCGAGTGTTTCGTTGACGAGACGATCCGCCTCTTTATTAAACTCACGGCGAATATGCTTGATCTGCCACCGATCGAAACTGAGCAGTTTTCGCTGGACCTGTTCAAACAGTTCCATCAGGTCCTCGCTTCGAACCCGATATTCCCCAATGATCTGCCTGACCATCAATTCGCTGTCGCTGAAAATATCCAGTTCGTTAATCCCCAGCGATAAAATCGCGTCGATCCCCCGAAGCAAAGCGGTGTATTCCGCGACGTTATTCGTCGTTCGCCCCAGTGAAAACCCTCTGGATTGAATGATCGGTCCCGAACTTCGCCGGATCACATACGCGCCGGCCGCCGGCCCGGGATTGCCCCGTGAGCCGCCGTCGACGTATAGCTCTATCCGTTCCGCTTCCACCATCATGCCCTCGCTCGATTCTTTGACGAGAACTTATCGACTCACCTTGGAACTTTCGGACTCGACATACAAAATCCGGCCGCAAATATTACAAACCTGAAGCTGGTCTTTGGTCAAAAGGGCGTTCACCTTCTCCATGGGAATCGACATATTACAGCCGTCGCAGATATATTCCTGATCGCGGGTAGGTTTAACCACTTTCGCCATCGCTTCACCATCGTGAACTTCGGCGACTTTTTCAAAAATCTTCAAATCGGAGGGGGGAACTTCCTGAGCAACCGTACTTCGCTCTGTTTCCAAGGCATCGATCTGACGCTGTAACTCCTGGCGAACCTCCTGGCTCGCTTCTTCTTCCGTCGCCAAATCCTTCCGCTGAACTTCAATGGCCTTTTCCATTTCAACGACGGAATTCCCCATCTGATCGATCGCGGTCATTTCTTCCAGAATCTTCTCTTCAAGCTTGGCGTTGTCGGCCCGTTCCGTATTAAGCTGCGTCAAAATTGCCGAATATTCTTTATTATTCTTGGCAGCGTTAAGTTGCGTTCGCAACTTGGCAACATCAGCTTCTTTCGCCTTGAAATCCAATTCAAGCTGTGCCACTTGTGTCTTACGCTTTTTAATCTCTTCCTGACGTGAGGCTAACTGATCTTCCAACTGCTTGAGACGAAGACGGTGTTGTTGCAAATGACGATCCTTACGGCGGAGTTGATCTTTCAACCCTCGTAACTTAGTTTCCACGGCCTGCAACTTATGCAGCGCAACCAGCGACTGCGGACCCATCAATAACCTCCAATCTTGAGAGTGATTTATTTAGTTGTAAAACATTTTTTTGACCAGATAGTGAATTATTCCATCCCAATAACGCTCCCGCAAGATTTTTTTAAAAAAAACTTACTCATCGCCCTTTCGATTTAACCGCGTCGTCGCATGAAAATATCGAAAATTTCGCCCTTTCACACCTTCGCATATTTCCAGCGTCCGCCTCTTTATGATCCTTGAGCTTTTCTCCCAAACCAGGAAAACTTCTATTTTCAACAGAGCAAAAGAAATGATAAACCAAGGCGTATCA
>JAAZAW010000175.1 GCA_012514125.1 Phycisphaerae bacterium
GCGGAGGTCCGCGGCGGTTCAACCTCCGGATAGTTGCTTGCGCGGGGGAGACAAAGAAGCCAGGCTCTTTTTCGTCGGCGACGGAAAATCCGGCAGCCACACGATCGGAACAAACCGAGTTAGATTTTGCAGATCGCCGATCAATGCGTTAGAATGATGAGCGAAAAAGACATCGTTAAAAACAGCTTTCAGGCGGAAAATTTCCGGAAAATCACAAAGTAGCCGTCGGCTATCCGTGTTATTTTGCCGATGATGTAGGGAAATGAGGCCTTGGGCTTTAGACTCCGGGCTTTGGGAAGAAAAGAAGGTAGACGCAGCGACCCTGCTTCCCGACCCGCAGCCTGTAGCCCGCGGCCTGTAGCCTCTATTTAATATTTAACGGGAGAAAGCGACATGGAACATAACAGGATTTTGCTCAATGCCGATCAGATGCCGCGGGCGTGGTACAACATCGCCGCCGACATCAAGGAACACCTCGTGCCGCCGCTGGACCCTCGGACCAATAAGCCGATGGATGCCGCGGGGCTTAAACCGCTCTTTGCCGAGGCGTTGATCGAACAGGAAGTTTCCACCGACCGCTGGATTTCGATCCCGCAGGAGATTCTCGAACAATATTCCATCTGGCGGCCCACGATGCTGGTTCGGGCGCGACAGCTTGAACAATATCTTCAGACACCGGCAAGAATTTACTATAAAAATGAAGGTGTCAGTCCTCCCGGCAGTCACAAGGCCAACACCGCTTTGCCGCAGGCGTATTACAATAAAATCGAAGGCATCAGGCGGCTGACCACCGAGACCGGCGCCGGCCAGTGGGGTTCGGCACTGGCGTTCGCGTGTCAGAAGTTCGGCATGGAACTGATGGTTTACATGGTGCGCTGCAGTTTTGAAGCCAAACCCTTCCGACGAACGCTCATTCGACTCTGGGGCGGAAATGTGGTGGCTTCGCCGAGCGATCTGACCCAGAGCGGCAAAGCGATTCGCGCGCGATATCCGGATACTTCCGGATCGCTGGGCATCGCGATCTCCGAGGCGGTGGAAGATGCGATCCATCGCGAGGATTCGCATTATACTCTTGGCAGCGTGTTGAACCATGTCATGCTCCATCAGACCGTTATCGGCCTGGAACTTAAAGAGCAGCTCAAAAACATCAACGAAAAACCGGATGTGCTCATCGCCTGCACGGGCGGCGGCAGCAATTTCGCGGGCATGGTCTTCCCCTTCGTGCCCGACAAACTCGGCGGAGCCAAAATGCGATTCGTAGCGGTCGAACCGGCAAGTTGTCCGACGCTCACGCGAGGCCAATTCGCCTACGATTACGGCGATACCGCCAAGTTCACGCCGTTGCTTAAGATGTACACATTGGGGCACGATTTTGTCCCGCCCGCGATTCATGCCGGCGGCCTGCGATATCACGGCCAGTCGCCACTCCTGAGCGCGCTCAAGAAAATGGGCGTCGTCGAAGCAATCGGCGTCCAGCAGCAAGCTATTTTTGAAGCGGCGAAGATTTTCATCAATACTGAAGGCTCCGTGCCCGCACCGGAATCGGCGCATGCGATTCGGGCCGCCATCGATGAAGCGCTGGAAGCGAAAAAAACCGGTGAGCCGAAGGTTATCGTCTTTACCCTCAGCGGGCATGGTTATTTCGATATGTCGTCTTACGAATTATTCCTGGACAACCAACTCCAGGACTACGAATATCCGCAGGAGGCCATCGACCGTTCCATGAAAAATCTACCCAAGATCGGATATCCGGGATAAAATCAAGGTCAGCGACTTTTTTGACTCAGGAGAAACAGACAGTGAAACGAAACTCATGGCTTATCCTTTCGGCGACGATCATTGCCTTTACGGGAGTGGGATGTTCCAACCCCTTTTTCGCCAATTTCTTCGCTCCGCTTGGTGAGGACACCTCGCTTCAGGGAACGGTGACCGTGACCTTCGTCAACAACACCAACTATCGCGTCACCACCTATTGGGGCGTGTATAACCCGCTGGACCTGACCCGAAATGTTGTCGCCCGGAAACTGGTTCTCGAAGCCGGGCAGTCGGGAGAGCCGCTTACAGGCTTTTGCACGCGGCAGATCGACGTGGCCGGACCGGACCTTCGTTTCGTCGTCCGGGAATCGGGAATCAGCGACGTGAACTATACACAGATCAACGATAAAATCAAATTCTCCACCGTGATCGAAGGTACGGAAGTTGAAACCGTCGGAACCGCCGACCCCGGACAATTCCACATCGGTGTGGACTTCGAGTGCGGCGATACGGTGGAAATTCATTTTAAGCAAGATGCCCAGACGAAGGCATTCTCGGTCGAGATGGTTGTGGTGACCGAAGAAGACTAATCGATGCAGGTAATTTACGGACTGGAAAATTTATATCGACCCGATCGGCCGGTTTCGCTGACCATCGGCAACTTCGACGGGATTCACCTGGGCCATCAGGCCATCATGCGCTGCGTGGTCGAACTGGCGAAGAATCAAAACCTTATCCCGGCGGTCATGACGTTTGAATATCATCCCGCCAGGGTGCTTCATCCCGATCTGACGCCGCCGCGGCTCATGCCGATGGAACAGCGCATCGTCATTATGGAATCGCTGGGCATCGAACTGGTACTCGTCACCCGATGCCGAAAATCCTTTTTCCAGAAAGACCGTGAAACCTTTATTCGCGACGTTCTTCTTAAATCGTTCGATCTGAAATATGTCGTCGAAGGCGCAAATTTCCGCTTCGGCTGCGACCGCGGCGGCGATATTGACTATCTTGTTCAAGTAGGTCCCAGCTTCGGATTCCAGGGCATCAAGGTGGAACCGATCCGCATCGATCTGCCGGAAATGCCCGATCGTCCGATCTCCAGCAGCCTGGTCCGAAAACTCATCTCCTCCGGAAAGGTCGATCTGGCCGGGCATTGTCTGGGCAGACCCTACGCCCTGATCGGACAAGTCATCAGCGGCGCCCAACGAGGCAGGACCATCGGTTTTCCCACCGCCAATCTTAACGTCAGCGGACAGATGCTGCCCTACTTTGGAATTTACGTGGCCCTGGCCGAGTTTGACAAACAGTTTCATCCCGCAGCCGCCGTCATCGGACCTGCCCCGACGTTCGAACAATATCAACCCACCGTCGAAGCGTTCCTGATCGACTACCAAGGCGATCTCTACGGGAAAAATATTCAACTTCATCTTTACAAACGCATTCGGGATATCATCAAATTCGACTCCAGCGATTCGTTGATCACACAGATCAGGCAAGATGTCGAAGACGTCAAACTCATCCTCAGGCAGGAGGGACTTTATTAACGATGTCAATCTCGCACCAGGCCCTCGCAGCCATGGCCGATTTCATTCGGCAACACGAAAACTTCCTGCTCATCACGCACGATCGTCCCGACGGTGACGCCCTGGGTTCGCTGCTGGCCATGGCGCGAACGCTGAATCGGCACGGTAAAAAAGCGACATCGATCCTGACGGCGGACCTGCCGGAACGGTATCAATTTCTCGAAACCGATGAATCGCTCATAATCGTCGGGAAAAATATCACCTGGGACACCCTGCCCGCCGCCGACGCCCTGCTCATCGTCGATACAGGCTCACGCGAGCAGCTTGAATCTTATCTGCCGCTTCTTGAAACATTTTCAGGTCCGCTAGCGATCATCGATCATCATTCGTACTGCAATTTGCACCCTCGCCTTCAACTCATCGATACTCAATCACCCTCCGCAGGACTGATCGTTGCTCAACTACTCGAACATCTGACCTGGCTCGACGATGCCACGGTCGCCGATTTCATCTTCATCGCTCTCGCCACCGACACCGGATGGTTCAGCTATAATAATACCAACGCCGATTGTTTCACCTGGGCCGCCAAACTTATCCAACTCGGCGCAAATGACCGAACCATTTACGAAAAACTCTTTCTCTCCGATTCACCCGCGCGTTTTCGCCTGATAGCCCGCGCCCTGTGTTCCGCGGACCTGCGATGTAACGATCGACTCGTCGCGATGACCCTGACACAAGACGATTTCAGGGAATGCGGCGCCGGCCAGGCCCATACTGAAAATATTATCGATCAGGCTTCACGCCTTAAAACCATGCTCGTGTCGATTCTCTTCGTCGAGCAACCCGGCGGTGTCGTCCGAATTTCCATGCGAAGCAAGCCCCCCTTCGATGTTCATGCCTTCGCCTCGCGATTCGGCGGCGGCGGACATGCCCGCGCATCGGGCATGAGAATCGTCGGCCCGCTCGACGACGTTCGTAAAAATATTCTGAAAGAATTAGAATCTGCCGTCGAAAGTGCCGATGGCAGGATATAATTGTGCAAAATATAAATTAATCGGACTGGACTGATGCAAATCATCAACCGAAATCATAAAATAGTGAAGGAGCCGGACCCGTGCAATTTCTGATCATTATCGCATTCGGCATGATTATGCTCGTCGACCAGTTCAAATCGCCGGTCGTCATCGCCCCGGGCTTGGCCGGCGCACTGGCCGTCATCACCTCCATCCTCGCGCTGACCATGATCTGGATTCGCACGATGCGAAAAAAAGTCTTCCGTGAGCTTGAAAGCGGATACCTGCCCATCGGTTCCGTTCAGAATATTTATGTCCGCGCACAAAACGGCATGAAGGTCCTCGCCATGATCGGGCAGACACTTCTGATCTTCGGCACGCAATGGCCTATGGTGGTGCAACAAAACCTCGGTTCGCACATCGCCGGTCTCGATGAATTTGTGATGATCCTGCCGTTCGTCTTCTGGCTCATGACAGGATATTTTTTCCTATACCCTGCCGACCGCGCCATTCGCGAATCAATGATTGGACAGATGCTCGCCATTTCTGAAGCGGTCCACCCGATCTGGTCACGCCACCAATATCTCGATTTTCAATTGCGGTTCCAATTGCTGCTCATCGGTGTTCCTCTGATGCTCATCGTCGCGGTTAAAGACCTCTTCGCCATTCCCTCGATCAAGGACATCCTTACTCAAATCGGGATACCGATCTTGAATTTCATCCACATGCAAAAATTCTCCAACCTGATTCCTGAAATGGCCCTGGCGATTCTGGCGGGAATCATCTTCCTGCTCGCGCCGATCCTGATCAAAATCATCTGGAAAACTCAGCCCTTGCCCCAGGGCGAGTTGCGCACGGCTCTGGAACGTTCCGCCAAACTCGCCGGACTCAAATATAAAGACATTCTCCTCTGGCCTACTCACGGCGTCATTGTCAACGCCGCCGTCGTCGGTTTCTTCGCGCCCATCCGATACATCCTGCTCTCCGACGGCCTGATCGAATCGCTCACCGACGGCCAAATCCAGGGCGTCTTCGGCCATGAGATCGGCCATGTGAAACTTCACCACCTACCCTACCTGCTTTTCTTCGCCGTCGCCTCGATGGGACTCATCGGCCTTGGCGTAATGGAACTGCAAATGTTGTTCAATCTCGACCCCGATACTTCGCAATTGATCATCCTCGCAGCGACCATGCCGGTCTGGTTTTTCGCTTTTGGGTTTGTGAGCCGACGATTCGAAGCCCAGGCAGACCTCTTCGGCGCCAAGCTCCTCTCGCAGGACTTCGACCGTGTCGGATGTTCGTATGAAAACTGTCAGCGTCATCGAACTGCCGATGCCACGCTCATGGGTGATCGTCCCCTGTGTCTTGGCGGCGCCGAACTGTTCAGTTCCGCCCTCGACCGCACCGCGGGCCTCAACGCCATTCCCCGAAAAGCCAAAAGCTGGCGTCACGGCAGCATCTTCAATCGCTGCACGTTCGTCGTCCGTTCCGCCGCCGATTTTACCACTCTGCTGAATTTCACTCGTCAGGTCCGCTGCATAAAAATCGTCCTGCTCATCGCCCTGCTCGTCACCGCCATCTGGGGCGTAGGCATGATCGCAAAATTAAACCGTTCCACCACCGATTCATTGCCCACAGCTACGATAAACTTAACTTCGTAGCGTCCCAATTATTCTGCAGGTTGCTATCCTCCCCGGACCTTACCCCTTGCTAACGACGCCAGTACACCCACCCCGCACAAAATCGCGAACACCGCGAACGCCGTTCGCACGCCCATGAGAAAACCGGCGTAATGCTCCGGCGTGATTTTGACCCTGCCCATATAGATCGAAAAAATCATCATTGCGATGCCCATGCTGAACATCTGTCCCGTCAGCCGCATGGTTCCGAGCGTCGCCGAAGCCACCCCGTAAAATTGTTTGTCCACCGAACTCATCACCGCATTCGTATTCGGCGAGGAGAAAAATGCGAAACCTACACCCAGAAAAATCAGGCACGCGACGATATACACCAATGGTGTTTGATTGTTCAGGAAGATCAGCATCGCCAATCCTGCCGCCGTCATCGCCATTCCCGCCGAGGCGATTTTGCGCGATTCGATTTTGTCGGAAAGTCTGCCCGCAAGTGGAGAAAAAAACGCCTGCATCAACGGCTGAGCCACCAGCACCAATCCCGCCGCCTGCGCATCCAAAGCCATCACATATTGCAGATACAAGCTCAACAAAAATCCCACCGCGAAGGTCGCGCTGTAATTAATCAGCGCCGCCAGATTCGATAATGCAAAAACCCGATTTCGCAAAAATAAATTCAAATCGAGAATCGGGCAATCCACTTTTTTCTGCCGCCAGATAAAAATCCCGCTCATCACCAGTCCGCCCCCAGTGATCCATACACCCAGCCGACTCGGCAATTGCGAAAAACCGTAAATCAATCCCAATAGCATCAACCCATAAACAAACGAACCGAGCAGATCGAATCGCTGTCCTCCGGCTTCGACCCATTCTGTCTTGAGTTTACACACAATAAGTCCAATGATCGCAACTCCCACCAGCACGCTCACCAGAAAAATACTTCGCCAGCCGAAATGATGCGTTAAAAATCCACAGACCACAGGCCCGCACGACAAACCAATATACACCGCCGCGACATTAATCCCCAGCGCCTTGCCTCGCTCGCCTTGCGGGAAAACCGACGTCAGCATCGCCACGCTCGTCCCGAACATCATCGCAGAACCCGCCCCCTGAATCGCCCGCGAGAGAATCAACATGGTTGAAGAATTTGAAAGAATCGAAACCAGCGAAGACAGCGTAAAAATAATTACCCCAA
>JAAZAW010000176.1 GCA_012514125.1 Phycisphaerae bacterium
GACGGTGCCAGGAAGTATGGATATATACATGAAGAAGCAGTGGCCTACGAACGGGAAGCGGAATTTTATCTGGGACTGGGCCGCGAAGATTTCGCGGGGTTCTGCATTCGAAAAGCCTGTGATGAGTATCAGTTGCTCAATGCGAGGCAACGGGTTGAATATCTGGGAAAACGACACCACTATCTTTTAACCAAAGAAAAGCCTGTGTCGCTCGATTCCGCCGCGGTCATTCAGATTTCTCAGGCGATTTCCCAGGAAATCCATTTGGAGCAATTGGTTCACAAACTCATGCGAATCGTGATCGAAAATGCCGGTGCGGAAAAAGGGATTCTGATTGTGAAGGTAGACAATCGTCTGGTGATTCAGGCCAAAGGCGAAATCGATCGAGAATACGTCCGGACGATGCAAAAAATACCGGTTGAAGAAAGCGGAGAAGTTCCGCTTTCCGTCGTGAACTACGTCGCCAGAACACAAAGTCCTGTGGTATTGGGCAATGCTTTTCACGATAAGACTTACGGTGCAGATCAATATATCGCCACACACGAATCAAAGTCTTTGCTGTGTTTTCCGATTGTTCATCAGGGAAAACTTTCGGGACTTTTATATCTGGAAAATAATCTGGCATCGAATGTTTTTACACCGGACCGAATAGAGTTCCTGAAGGCTCTGGCAGACCAGGCGGCTATTTCAATGGAAAACGCCTGCCTTTATTCTCACTTGGAAAATACGGTCAATGAACTCAGACAGGCCCAGGAGTCATTACAAAAAAGTGAACGAAAATATCGTCAGATCGTGGCTACCGCCAATGAAGGCTTCTGGGAAGTGGATGAAAATGTAAAAACAGTTTTCGTGAATCCCCGGATGGCCCAGATGCTTGGATATCGTCCCGAGGAAATGGTGGGACGTCCTTTTGAAGATTTCGTCAGTGAAGAAGATCGACCCGACCATCACCTGCGGATAGAGAACCGGCGAAAAGGGATTTCCGAGCAATATGAACGACGGTTTTACTCCAAAGAGGGCAAGGTGGTCTGGACCCTGGCTTCGAGTACTCCCATGATGGATTCCGAAAATCGGTATTGCGGTTCGTTTGCATTGTTTACCGATATTACCAAACGTAAACAGGCGGAACAGGCTATCCGGAAACTCAATGAAGAACTGGAGCTTCGCGTAATGGAACGTACCGCGCAATTGTTGACGTCCAATCAGGAGCTTGAAGCCTTTAGCTATTCCATTTCTCATGATCTGCGATCTCCATTACGAAGTATCGCCGGCTTTAGCCGAGTGTTGGAGGAAGATTACGGGGATAAACTCGATGACTATGGCAAGGACTGTTTAAAACGTATTCGGGCCGCAAGCAACCGGATGGGACAATTAATCGATGACTTGCTCAACTTGTCCCGGATTTCCCGAGGCGAGATTCAAAAAAATAAAATCAATCTAAGTGTCCTGGCAGAGGATATTTTTCAAAACTTGCAAATCAACGAGCCTGATCGACAGGTGGAATGTATCATTGAGCCGAATATGATCGTGATTGCCGATGAGAATCTCATGCGCATCGTTCTGGAAAATCTGATTGAAAACAGTTGGAAGTTCACTCGAAAAAAAGAACGGGCGAAAATCGAAATCGGAATGACGCTCCAGGATGGGAAAGCCGTTTATTTCGTTCGCGATAACGGCACGGGGTTTGATATGGCCTATGCGAACAAACTTTTTAAAACATTCCAGCGTCTTCATTCCAATCAGGAGTATGAAGGGACCGGTATCGGTCTGGCGACGGTACGGCGAATCATCCATCGTCACGGCGGACAGGTCTGGGCGCATGGAGAGATCGGTCAAGGCGCCACGTTTTATTTCACACTTTCATAAATGTAAAATTCCCAGGGTAAACGTCAGCAGTTCCAGCGTATCTTCCCAGCCGATGGGAAATTCCTTACTCGCCAGAGGAGCACGATGAAAAGCCTGGTCCATCTCCAGCATAAACGTCGGCGTGGAAATATCCATGATTTCCGTGTTATCGTCGGTATGAATCAGCCCTAACAGGTGGCCTGTCTCATGGGTCACGACATTGGCGACCAATTGAGAGAATCGGCCGGTGGAAGAGGCCGATTTCGCCAACGATCCGGCGAAGACAACCGCGTTGTCCTGAGGATTTTCGTTGTACCAGTCGATACTCTCCGCAAGACCGAAGTAGCCGTCTTCACTGCCGGTAATATAAATCGTACTGTGCGGTTGAGCCGGGGCAAAAGTGTCGTAAGATGAAACAACCGAAATGTTGAGATTGCCGAAATCGTTCCGGACCCGCTGGAGGATATCGGCGGCGATAGCCGCATGATTTATCGCAAGATTCGTCGAAGAAAAAGGCAAAAGATTTCTAAAACGAACACTCCCGATGTTCAGCGAACTGATGCCGTTGAAATTCAAAAACACGGTTTGAGGTCTGGGAGGGGGGACGGTTTCGGTCCCCAGGGCCACCACCACGCTGTACGTTTGTGTGAAAAGTTCTCCGGAAGAAAGGGCCAGATAATAATGCCCCGACTTGCGAACGACATGGGTCAGAACTTCCTCGAATATCAGTGACGGACTGACACCTGCCGCATTGGCGGCGTTGAGATCGCCGTCAAAGATCACCAAAGCCATTTCCCTGCCCAAAACGATCCGGGAGCTGCGCATCTGAACCGAGATGGTTTCGCCTTCAACCAGATCGCCGAGAGAAAAAACATCAAGATCGTTTTGAGCGGAAAAAGAACCGGCTATTTGGACCGTGCGAAGCGCATCCGCATTCACCGCCTGCGCCTGGGAAAAATTGTTATTAGGTTCCTCCGATTCAACGTCGGCCGATGGGAAAAAACCGGGACCGCATCCCTGCAAAATCACCAGCAAACCCACGATCCACATCCCTTTTCGTACAGAACCCGCTTGTATCAACATCATGTTTTATCCTTTGATCACACCCATCGGTTTCAGCCGGGCTACTTTGCGAGCAAGATTCGCGCCGACAACCGCATCGACAACCAATGACACATCTTTATACGCCATCGGTTGTTCTTCCGCAAGTCCCTGCCGGTCACGAGAAATCGCCACGATCCCCTGGTCCGCCAATTCACGGGAAATCGACCTGCCCCTGGCTGCCTGAATCGCAGCCGACCGCGAAAGCACCCGTCCGGCGCCGTGGCAGGTGCTTCCAAAACTCAATTGCATCACTTCAGGCAAACCCACCAGGATATAACTGGCTCGGCCCATATCGCCGGGGATGAGGACAGGCTGACCGAAAGGTCGATAACGTTCCGGCAGTTCCGGATGACCCGCCGGAAACGCCCGCGTCGCACCCTTGCGATGGACACAAAGCAATTTACGTCGGCCATCAACGTCGTGATATTCCATCTTGGCGATATTGTGGGCGACATCGTAAAGCAATTCCATCCCCAGCGATTCGAGCTTTTGATGAAAAAAATCCTTGAAGACTTCTCTCGCCAGGTGAGTCAGGATTTGCCGATTGGCCCAGGCAAAATTGGCTGCTGCTCGCATCGCAGCCAGATAGTGTTTGCCCTGCGGGCTGTGAACCGGTGCACAGACCAGTTGGCGATCCGGCAACGTAATACCATATTGGGCGGGAACATCCCGCAATTGATGTATCGCATCCTCACACACCTGATAACCAAGGCCGCGAGAACCTGAATGAATCATAACCGTGACCTGACCGACTTCCAGGCCGAAAGCTTTGGCGATTTTTTGATCGTAAATTTCCTGAACTTCCTGAACCTCCATAAAGTGATTACCGCTGCCGAGTGTGCCGCACTGGTCTTCACCTCGCTGATAGGCGCGTTCGGAAAGGGCGTCGGGGTCCGCGCCTTCGATGCACCCCTGTGCTTCGCAGCATTCGATATCGCCCGCCATGCCCAACCCCTGAGATACGATCCATTTGACCCCTTGCGAGAGAATTTTTTTCGTATCGCTCTTGCCGAATTTGTGTTTACCACCTTTGCCGACGCCCGTCGGGACCGTATTAAACATTTTTTTTATTAACGATTCAATATCGGGACGGATTTCATCCGCTCTCAGATGGGTGCGAAGAACGCGGACGCCGCAATTGATGTCGTACCCGACACCGCCGGGACTGATCACGCCTTGCTGATCCGGATCGGTCGCTGCGACACCGCCAATACAAAAACCGTAGCCCCAATGAATATCCGGCATCGCCAGGGAACACCGCACGATTCCCGGCAGCATTGAAACGTTGGCGACCTGCTCCATCGCCTGATTGTGTCGAATCGGTTCAATCAGTTCCGGCGAAGCGATGATCGACCCCGGAACCCGCATCCCGGGTTTGTACGACATGGGAATTTCGTAATGATAATCATCAATTTTATTTAATGGACCATTCCATACCTGACTACTCATGGTATTTTCCTTCCCCCCATCGACCATTTTATATAAAATTTTAACTACTTTAATTAAATATCAAATATAAAAGTGGCGGTCAGCCCCTGATCGGTCTGCTCAATCTTAAGATGATGATAAGTGACCGCTTTGATCTCGACTTCAAATTCCGATCGGGTTAAATCGAGAGGCCTGCCTTCGGCGACGGTTTTAAGATAAGTGTCGTTGATCGCTTCAAACTCAAAACGATCAAACAGGATATGTCGTACCTGGACATAATACAGGATTTCCGCCAACCAGTCATGAAGCAAGTCTTCCTGATTTCCTGCACGAAGTTCCAGCGTGTATTTTTCACCTGGAATATCTTGGGCGATGGGCTTGCCGACGGCCTGGTAGACCGCCCTGGCGCTGAGTTTAAAAAGATCGCTTTTATTTTCAGCGTGGATCCGCATAGCCAGATCGGCAGTATGATCCAGAATTTCGATCAAGTCGTCATTCATATTTCCCGCCTATCCGGGATCACTAGAACGCCCCGGGGATATCCATGGCATTATAGATCAAGGTTCTGAGCAAGCCGTCCATCAGGGTGATCAGGGTTGTTTCCAACTGCACCGCAGTTGCATCCTGAAGGATGCCTGAGGTTTCGCATCCGGCGCAGACCATTGCCGCCGCGCACGATGCCGCAACCGAGAGAATCAAATCTTTAAAATGTTTCATCGTAACCATAGTTACAGAACCTTTCTCGGCCCTTGCCACACATTGCACCTATCATCAGTTTTTATACGGTTTTGCCTTGCCGGCAACATCCTTTTTCAGATAGTCCATTATAATGATGCCGGACCCATCAGGCAATAAGATATGGGAGGGACGTTTTCAGGGGGTGTACCGAAAAATAGTATCACATTTAGTGAAAATCGACTATCTCAAGCATGGTTAATTTTGTGGTTCATTTTACGGGAGATAGCCGATGAAAGATTTACATGCCGGCATTATGGTCACAGCCCGCGATTTCGTCAATCAAATCCTCGAAAAAGCCGAGAATTTTTCGGAAATGACAATGGATATCTATAAACATGATCTGTCGTGCTCCTTACAAAAGGATATCTTTGATATCGCCGTTATAGCCAATGGTCTTGAGCAGTTCCAAGTGCGGAACGAATTCGCCGATGTCGCAGAGATTGTGTGAATCACTGCCCAGCGAAAGTTTTATTCCTGCTTCGATGCAAAGTTTGAAAAATTGGGCGGGTGGAATGTCCCCGTGGAAATTAATCTCTGCGGCGACGTTGTTTTTTCGCAGCAGGTCGATCATCGGAAGGAAAAGTTGTTCAGGAACCGGACGCTGTGACCTGTTGAATATGCGGAACGGATGGGCGAGGACATCCAGCCCGTTTGTCAGAAATTTCTTGTGAACCGCCAGAAAATCGTCGCAGACTTTATCTGTATCCGGTTCACCTCGGCTAAGCGTTTGCAAACCATGAACGGAACCGATGAAAAAATGTATTCGACTGCGATCTTCCGGGAGCAGCATCGGGCGGCCGCAATAGTCGCTGTCGATTTCCAGGCCGATGGATGTGGTCGCGACGTTTGCCTTTTCGAGATCGGCAAAGTAATGATTATAACGATAGCTGGATGTTTTTTTCAGACAGTCGTTTTCGGCAAAATGTCTCAAGGTATAGATGGAGGAACGATCATAATAGAGATGGCTTGAGTGTTCGGTGAAGATGATATCGGCCAGCCCAAATTCGCGGGCAAGCGTAAGAGATTTCGCAATATCCATGTTCTCGCTGCAATAGGCGTAAGGCGTGTGGACGTGCCGATCGATGAGACGTAGTTCGGTCGGCATCTGAAGACGATGATGGATGACGTTTACATGTTTATCATCGAGTAAAACCTCCCAGAAGGTGAAGGGCGATTCGCAAAGAGCGGGAACGGCGAGGAAGCTTATGTCTTCATCACGGAGGATCTGCATACCGTTATGATAATGGCCGCTGAGTGATAGGCAGTAGCCTGATTTTCTCATGACGGTAATGATTTCATCGGCATTTGTATAGTTGTAGGGGCAATCGGACTGGCCGGGTGGAAAAAGAGGAACGTGCTGCAGGGCGACGAGTCTGCCGTTGAAATTTCGCCTCGCGAACGCCATGCGTTCAAGGTCGTGTTCGGTTCGACGGGCATTGTAGCCGGGTTCATCGGGATCGATAAAAGGAACGAAACGTACGCCTTTGACGTCAAGATGATCGTCGGGGCGGTTGAAAATGTTGTAAAAGGTATCTACATCGCCGTCGTGATTCCCCGGCAGGACGATCGAAGGGGATTCGAGAATATCTACGATATTTTTCATTCGCTGGAGATTCTCTCTCGCCGCCGATGAGCTGCCTTGATTGATCAGATCACCGAGAATGACCGTAATGTCCGGCTTTATGAAGCGGTTAAGGCGGCGGACCGCACGCAGCAGAAAAATATCGGCGAAATCTCCTCGTCGTTCTGGAAGGGCAATTTGTTTGTCCAAATGCATATCCGAAAGTAGCGCTATCTTGACTATCATTATTTAGAGGTTCCTGTTTTTCAAGCTTAATTGTCTGCATAAGGCAGTTATTGTATCGCTCTTGGCCGAAAAAGAGAAACATAATTGCACTTCCTAAAAAATGCGGGCTAGTGATGGGAGAAAATAACAAAACCGAAACAGAGAATTTGAGAAAGCATTTGTGGTTTCTTTATTCCTTTATATTTTCTTGTTCCAAGGTGTTTCTCTCGCTGACAGCGAGAAGGGCGCAGGATATCTCGGGGCTGACCAAGATCACCGACATCCATCTTGTTATCGCTGTTCACATCGTTGGAATCTGTTGCCATTCAACGTCAGACAAAAAAGATCGTCTATCGCCCAATACTTCGCTAGTCACCAGCGGCAGATCATTTCCAAAATCGAAAATCATTGATGAAATACTGCCCATTCAACCTATATGCCAGATATGCCGCATTAGCAGGTGCATTTCTTGCTTCGAGTCGGGGAACCCACCCGACATGTCCGTCAACAAATAGAAAAAGATCGCCATCGCGATGCAGGTGAGGCCAGGAAGGCGGTATATTGCGGACCACCAGATCGAGCAAATAGTTTGGATAGCATCCAAAATTCCCTGCGCGTAAATCCGACATGATCGGCGTTCGCGTAGGTTCATCGATTTGGGTCAGTTTGAATGGATCACGCTGGCCATACGTTGAGGAATAGAACCCGGTCAGACATTGATTGATGCCGTACGTCGGGCCATGGTAAAATCCATTGCTGTCGGTTGCCCGCTGATCATTGGGACAGAGCCAGACACTGTTTCCCTTCAATTTATAATAAGCCGCGGGTTCCGTTCCCGTCCGCAGATAACCGATGGAAATCAGATTAATCCAGTTATCGGCTCTATGATAGGGATCTTTATTCCAGTTCGCATAGTTCCCTGTTGTGGGAAGCGAATCGTGATAATCATTCGCATATGTCAGAATGGCCGTGCCGATTTGTTTCTGATTGGCACTGCAAACAGCGCTTCGGGCGGCATCTCTTGCAGACGTCAATGCCGGGAGGAGCAACGCAACCAATACAGAAATGATCGCCAC
>JAAZAW010000177.1 GCA_012514125.1 Phycisphaerae bacterium
CGGAGTCTATCCAGGCGAGAATTCAGGCGGTACCGGAATTAAGGCTGCCTCGTGTTCAATATATTTACTGGCGGGATTTAAGCAGTTTCGGTCGGACATACAATATCGAAGAATTTGGAGAAAAGAAAATTGTTGTTCAACAATAATCATATCGCAGTCGATTGGGATAAAAATGATATCCGGATCTTGAATTTCAGGAAAGAAGGTTCCGGTAAGGTGAAGGTTCTCCATGCCGTGCAGACGGAGATTCCATCCGAGATATCGACGGATAACGCGGATCAATTTGGAGAGTTTCTTTCCCGGACGATTCGGAGTCATGACATTTCCACAACGTCGGTGATCTTCATGGTGGGGCGGGAGCGGGCGTTTCTTCATCAACTGGCGATTCCCGCAAGCCCCGAAGGCGAGGTGGCGAATCTGGTGCGTTTTCAATTGGCCCAGGAGTTACCCTTTGCCATTGAAGAATCGACCATCGATTATATTGTGACGGCACACAACGACGCAGGGGCGGTGATCGGTGTTCTGGCTGCTGCCGTTCAAACGGAATATATCGATTTTCTGCGGCATTTGGCTCGCAGCGCAGGGTTGACCCTCAAACGAGTCGGACTTCGATCTTATGGAAATTTCATGGCGGTTAAAACCGCCGATTATCTTGATGGTGGTCTTTATCTTTTCGCCGATCTTGGATTGAGTGGGCTGGAGATTGACATTTTATCGAAGGAGGGCGGACTGGTTTATTCGAGAAGTGCCGGTCTCAGTGACGAAAAAGTTCTGGCGACTCCTCTGAAGCAGGTATTTTTGGAACAGGCCATTTTGCAGGTCAAGCGGACGCTTCACGCGCAGGCCTATCTGGCGGGAACACCGGATTCCCGTCCCAGGAGTATTATCGTCAGCGGTTGCACCGGCTGGGAGCGGGAATTTCTTGATGCCATTTGCAACGAACTGAATTTATCGGGCAAGGTCTTCGAGTTGCCGAATAACGCATCGGTTGAAAACTCTTCCGCTTTCATCGCCGGTTATGGAATTGCGTGCGCCCAATATCGGCCTCGGCAGGAACATTTCGATTTTTTGGTTCCCAAAAAAGCAATTGATCCTCAGGCGGTAAGAACGCGGCAGATTCGACTGGCGGTTGCCGTGGTTGCCGCGATCATGATCCTCGCTGCGATCTTGACCCACAGCAAGGTTTCGGAAAAAGAAAAAGAACTCAAACAACTCAACGCCCGAAGCAGAGAGATGGATAAAGAACTGGTCGCATTCAGGAAATTTGTACACCAGACCGGGAAAGTCAATGAGTGGGGCACCCGCAAGGTGAACTGGCTCGATGAGATAAAATCTCTGACACAGTTGCTGCCGGGCACCGAGAAGATGTATGTCAAGCACATGTTTCTCACGGAAAGTCCCAGCGGGGAATACCGGGCGGAAATCACTCTTGAAGGTCAGGCCAAGTCGCGTCAGATTATCGATCAACTGGCCAAGACGCTTTCGGACACCGGACGTTATGAAGTCGTGCCCGGTCCGCAGATTACTTTACAAGGCGACGACTATCCGGAAAATTTCAAGCTGAATCTGAAAGTTTCCAAAGCCGACGGCGAGGGCACACCGACGACCGGTCCGGCGTCCGAACTTTCTAAAGATCAAAAAACAACCCCAAGCAAGATGAACAAAAGTGAGGTCTAGTCGAGGATATGAATAAACGAGAACGAATTTTACTGATCCTTGTGGTCGGATTTGTCGTGGCTTTTATCGGACGTAGCGTCCTGAAATCTTTTTTTCTGGATCCGCTCCAGGAAAAAGATCGTCAAATCGCTTCGGCTCAGAAAAGGAACCAAACCAAACGGGCCGAACTCGATACACGAAACCGATTGATTCGGACCTGGCGTAATTATGACCGGCGGGTACTGGATCACGATCCGACCAAGGCATTTTTAACGTTAAATGCCCGGATTACCAATATCATTAATTCTTCGGGACTCAGAGAGGGGGTCTCGGTCAAGCCCGTACCCATCACGATGAAAAAAGGCAACGGAGTCGATTGGTATTGGCCTATTGCCGTCAATCTTTCGGCTCGCGGCAGCATGGAGCAGGTCGTCAAATTTATGGAGATGGTTTACCAGGAACCGTATAATTTGAAAATCACCGGTTTGACGATTCGGCCAGAAGGGAAAAGTCGAAATTTAACAATCAGCAATTGCCGGATCGAATCGATCGTTCCCGCCAAACCGGCTATCGCCAGGATTACTGAAAGTGAACTTCAGGAAATTACCGCGACGCAACCGGCAATCAAACTTCCGCCGAATTCGGAATATGCCGTAATTACGAAAACCAATATTTTCATGCCGGCGCAGCCTGCTCCGCCGCCGCCACCTCCGGTTTCCACGCGTCACGCGACCACGCCTCAACCCCCAGCCGTAACGCCGTCGGTTCCGATGGGGGCGGGACGTCCGGGCGATGTGGTCGGAACTTTCATTATCGCCGGGCAGCATGGGGCGTATGTGCGAAACCAGACGGAGGTTCAATGGTATAAGGTAGGAGAACGTTTGGCGAATAGTATGGAATTGAAATTCGTGCATCCTTTGGGTATTGTTTTTCTAGACTCATCAGGACAAGCCAAATATGCGGAAATCGGCCAAAATATCAATCAGGCCCGGGTATTGAGCCGACAGGCAATTCCAGAACTGTTTCAAGCTTATGAAACGGCAAAATCTGCCGATGAAAAGGATTAATTTGCTGGTAAAAAGAAGCCGTTGCAGTGAAAATATATCATACGGCAAAATTAATACCTGAAACGGAAATCTCTGATCAGGTCATTCAAAAGATTTGGGAGTGAAGACATGCAATATAATCGGGTTTCGCGGACATTAACATTGTTGTTTTTTTCGGCCATGTTCATCTGGCCGGCACCCGGCACATCGCAGCCGACCAGACCGGCAAATCCCGCGACACCCAGCATTGAACAGTTGAAACGAATCTTAAAATCTCGCGGCACCGACCAAATCACGACCCAACCCCAACAGACACAGGAATCCCCGACCACCACGGAAACCCGGACCCAGGAAGGCGATGGGTTGCCGACGACTCTTCCTGCCGGTGAGTCCGCCATTCAGTTCAGTTTCAACAACGCACCCTATACAACCGTTCTGGATTTTATCGAACGAATTACGGGAATGCCCATTATCGGTGATCGGAACATTCCAGGAACGCTCACGTATTTCAGCCGAAGAAAAATGACGCTCAATGAGGCGCTGGAAGAATTGAATATCCTGCTCCAGGAAAAAGGGGTCATTGTTATTCGAGACGGCGATCGACTTCGCATTTCGAAAATCGCCGATGCGTTGCGAGGCTATAGTGTCGATTTTATCGGTGCGGAAACGTTTCTTTCCGCTGATGTTCCCTCAAATCAAATCGTTCGCGTATTTTTCAAGGTGAACAATCTTTCCGCGGTGGATGTGACGACCCTGGTGGCCGAGGTCCTTCCTGTCAATGAAGTGAAACTGGCCGCATGGAAATCCAACAACATGATTCAGGTTGTCGGACTTTCGAGCCGGGTCCGAGAGATTATTCTTCTGGCACAAAAATTGGACGAAGGACTCAAACCGTCTGTCGCCGGACTTGAACTCAAGGTTTTCAAACCCACCTATGTGGCGCCCACGGTTCTCGAACGAATGATCCGAGCCATGATTCCTCCTTCCGGAATCGTCGGTCCGGGAAATGTCGTTCTTGGAGAACCCGGCGCTCCGTCTCCGCGTCCGGGGCCTGGTGCTCCAGGCGGCGACGCTACGCTCCAGATGGCAAGTGATGATCTGTCGGGCACTCTGGTGGTTCGGGCAAGCAAAGGCATGCTCCAGGAGGTTACCGATATCGTCAAGCGGCTTGACGCACCGCAAGATGATGGGAATATTGTCGCCATTCGAGTGCCGGTGCAATATGGCACACCGGCCATGATCGAGGCCGCCCTTAATGAAACGATCCGCCAGCGTCTAACGCTCAAAGGTCCGAGCAGCAAAGTCACTCTGACGGTAAAAAATGATGAAGCCACCCGGTCGCTTATCCTGGCGGGAACCAAAAGTGTGGTCGAGCAAGCTCAGCAACTGATTCAGGAACTTGATCAGCCGACCGATGCAAGCAAGCTTCAGGTCATTGCGCTCAGTGCCGCCCGCGCGGATGAAGTTCTGCGAAACGTCATCACTCCATTTTATCAGGCTTCCCGACAGAAACCTTCCGCTGCCGCGGATATTCCCAGCAACTCGATCATTACCTGGGCGACAGGCAGTGAACTCGAACAACTCAGGGAACTGCTTGAGCAACTCGATGAGCAGGCAGCCCAGGGTAAGGGAATTCCCACCATCCAAACATATCAATTGACCGACATGGATGTTAACCGGGTTTCCGCGACGCTCCAGACGATGTTTGCCAAGCAAACCGATATTAACTTCGGTGCCGATCCTGTTTCCAAAATGTTGATCGTGGCGGCTCCGAAAAATAAATTTGACCAGATAGACAAAATTATCGAAGAACTCAAAAGCAATGTCGTCGATAAGCCCGTTACGCAGATGGTGAAACTTGAATATGCCAATGCCGACCCGGTGGCCAATGCCGTTCGCGGTGTTTATGGCGCAAGCAAAGCGCCTGGTGTTGGACCTCGTGTTACCATCGCCACCAATCCGCAGGGCAATTCCATCTTACTCACGGGAAACAAAAGCGATGTTGACGAAGTGACCGAACTGATTAAACAGCTCGACAGCGACATTCAGGCCGCCAGTGAAATAAAGACCTTTAAACTGACCTATGCGCAGTCGGACGATCTTGCGAAGATGATCAACGATCTTTATGGCGGAAAGGGCGTTCCGCTCAAAGTTGTTTCCGAACCGTGGTCCAATACCCTCTTTATCAGTGGAGCCACCGGCAAGCTTAGTGAGATCGAGCAGTTTGTCAATACCGCCGATCACGCTGAGCCGGTCGATATGACTTCCAACAACATCGCTTTTATCACGCTCAAAACCGCCTCGGCCTCTGATGCCGCCGATCAGATCGAGACCATGCTGGGGGATAAAAATACCCCCGGTGGTGTTCCGTCGATCGAAGTTGCCGATGCCGGAAATTATCTGATTGTCAGTGGTCAGCCCAAACAAATCGAACGCGTTCGTCAACTGGCGGAACAAATCGACCGTATGGCGTTGCAAATTCCGGAAATTATTGCGGTGAGGCCGATTCAAAAAACCTCGGCAGAACGATTGTCGCAGATGCTCAGCGTTTTGGTTCCCCAGCTTTCAGACACTGCCGTTCGGATAACCGAAATCAATATGAGTAAAGGCGCAGAGGGTCTGGAAAAATTCATGGCGCAAGACGATAAATTCGCCACCACCACATCGACCCAGGCCGCGCAGGTTGTCGTGATCGGTGTGGATAAAACAAACAACACATTGATCATTCGTGGCCGACCTCGTGAAATCGAACAAGTTGACAACGCCATTGAAACCCTGACCAGTGATATCGAAGAAGAAGTTCAATTCCGAACGTATCAACTCAAGTATGCCGATCCGGTGGATGTGGCGGCGAACGTGGAAAGCTTATTCAATGATGTTGCTGTTCCTCAGGTTCCCCCGCAGGCTCAGCACCCCCCCAGACCGGCGGCCGGCCAGCAGACTCAGCCTCAACCACAGCAGCGTCCGGCTCCCGCGGCACAAAAACGAAGAATCCGGGCAATTCCCGTCGATAGTATCAGTTCGGTCGTTGTGCGCGCGACACCGCAGGATTTCTTGACGATCGAAGAGTTTATTTCACAGTTGGATCAGAGCGAGTCGGAAAAGCTTCGAATTTTCAAACTGAAATATGCGCGAGCGGATGCGGTTGCCAAAAATATCAGCGATGTCTTTCAAGCCGGCAGAGCCGCAAGAGGAGCAAGAGGACCCAGAGGGTTTATGCCCGGCGCCATGCCGACCGGCGGACGTTCCGAGATCAGGGTGTCGTCCGATTTGACAAGTAATAGTGTCATTGTTACCGCCAGCAAATCGGAGTTTCAACAGATCGAACAACTGATTCTTGCTTTGGACAAACCCAGTGCTGCCGGCGTGGGGGTCCATCTGATTCCTATCAAATCAGGCTCGGCGGAAACTCTCGCACCCACAATCCAAAACGTCCTTCAGCAGGCCGAGCAGGCATTGGCACGTCAGAGAAACCTTCCGATGGACCCGGTGTCTGTGACCTTCGAAAAACGAACCAATAGTCTGATTGTCGCAGGAAGCGATCGTCAATACGAACAGGTAAAAAGCCTTATCGAAAAAATTGAATCGGCTAAGCCGGGCGGACAGCGCCGAACCTTTATCGTCCCGTTGAAAAATATGGACCCCAATCGTGCCAAACAAATTCTCGATCAGATGGTCCCGCAAGGCGGACGAAGCGATAGCGGATGGCGGTCGGACAACTGGCGGGACAAGATCGCTTATCATATCGGCACGGTGGCTTTAAGCCAGGTTCCGACAACCTCTCACGCTACCGTTCCAACGACAACGACGAGTCCAAAAACTGCAACTCAGCCGGAGATTCCACTTTCGATCTTGCAACAGATGCTCGAATCAAATCGACGAAAAATGGCAACGACTACACAGCCAGGTCCATCGCCCACAACCACACAGCCATCACCCCAGGCCCCGGCTTCGCCTGTGAATCAAATCACGCAGACTGTTGTGCCTCAAACGCAACCTCAAACCGCCGGTGAAACGGCCTCGCCTCAGCAACTTCAGAATCTTGCCGACCAGATTCAGGGGACCGTCGATATTACCGCAGTGCCCGAACAAAATGCGCTGATTATTGATGCTTCTGAAAGCGATTTTCAGGTGATTTCTCAATTGCTTGGTTTACTCGAAGCCGCTTCGCCGCAACCGAAGGTCCAGGTCTTTCAGCTTAAAAACGCCCAAGCCAGAGAAATGGCCAATGTGATGAATCGCCTTTACGGCAATCGTCCTCAACCACGCGGATATCCGCCGATTACGATTTCCACCGATGTTCCCACCAACTCGTTGATTGTCTCGGCGAGCCCGGACATTCTCCAGGACATGGCTGGGATCATCGAGCAACTGGATGCGGTCGAACAGGCCCAAAAAATGGATTTCCGGGTATTCCCGCTTAAAAATGCCCGTGCGTCCCAGCTCGTTCCTCAACTCCAGACGATGCTCCAGCAGATTTTGACCGCGCGTGGAATTCGACAGGCCCCCTTCAGTATCAATGCCGACGATCGCACCAACACCATTATCGTCACCGCGCCTGAAATTTATCTCGAACAGATCGGCAATCTTATTACGACCCTCGATTCGGTTCCTTCCTTTGCAACGGTATCGCTCGAAATCATTCGCCTCAAACAGGCCGATGCCAATGCCCTCGGAGCCATTCTCTCAAGCCTCATAAAACCTGCCGCCGGTGGAGCAAGCAAGGAATTGCTCAACCGTCTTGAAGTTGCCGCGTCGGACGACGGCGAAAAAATAACACTCGATTTGGACAAACCCATTCAGTCTATTCCCGACAAAGCGTCACAATCGATTCTGCTTCTCTCGACACCGGAAAATCTGACGGTTCTCAAAAAAATTGTGTCCCTGCTCGATAAAGCTCCATTGGCCGACGATCTGCTGGTTCGGATTTTCCCCCTTAGATATGCCGATGCCGATGAAGCCAGTAAAACCCTGCGGGACCTCTTTTCCAAAGGCAGAGATTTAACGAAAGTTCCCGGAACGGACCACCAGGTCGGTGTGCCCTCCAATACAACCGGCGAGGCATTGGTCTACGATGTGATTTTCACCGCCGATCTGGCCAGCAATACACTGGTGGCGGCGGGACATGAATCCAGCCTGGCATTGGTCGAAGTCCTGGTTAAACAGCTCGATAAAGAAGAACTTTCCGCCTTTTATCCGATTCGAACGATCCGTCTGGAAAATTCAAGTCCCAAAACGATTGCAACATTGATTCAGGATGTGATGGATGCCCGGGTCACCCGCGCCAAAGAGATCGGTGTCGGCAAGGCCTCGAGCAGGGCGAAAGTGATCGTGCGTTCCGATGATCGAACCAGTACTCTATTGATCAGTGCGTCGGACGAAGAGTTCCAGGCAATCAGTGAAATCGTCGAAAAACTCGATTCGCAATCCAGTTCACGATACGAACCGGTCGTTTTCCCGCTAAAACATATCGACGCCGAACAAATGGCTGAGATCCTGAACAAATTTTTCAAGGAACGTTCAAATATCAAAGCTCCGGGGTCGGAATCTCTCCAGGCGTCGTCCACGTCGCTGGGGACCGTCATCATCCCCGAACCTCGCAGCAACAGTCTTATTGTCACCGCCACCAAACGCGGGCTATCCGAAGTCAAAGACCTGGTGGAGCGACTCGATAACGCCGATATCACCAAAAAAATGCAAATCGCCGTGATTCCCCTGCGTTCCGCCGACGCCAGTCAACTCGCCGATGCCATTATGAATATTCTCAATCCCTCTTCAGGCCAGTCGGGTCTCAAGCAGGCGGTTATTCTGGAATTTGTTCGAAAAACGGATGAAGGACGCAAGTTGGTCCAGCGTGCCTTAAAAGATACTGCCTTTGTCTATGGCGATAAGGTCAGTAACCTCCTGATTGCATTGGCTCCGGAGGAAACCATCGAAATTATTAAATCCCTGGCCACGACCATCGATGAAGTCGCCCCCAGTGTCGAAATGCAGATCATCGCGCTCGAAAATGCCGATGCCTCGCAGATGAAGGATATTCTGGAGGAACTTTTCGACGTCGGTAAGAGTTCATCCTCCCGATCAGAAATGTTTACGCCCATGATACCGGGATTTGCCGGTCCGGGCGCCGCTGAAGGTGGGGCGGTTTCACGTATCGAAAAAGAAACACTGGCCGTCGCGGCTGATTCACGAACCAATTCGTTGATCATCACCGGAAGCCCGTCGTATCTCAAAATGGTCGAAAGTGTCATTCGCCAGCTTGATGCCAAAGCCGTCGAAGAACGGCCTACCGAAGTGATTGCGCTAAGAAACGCCAAAGCCGAAACCATTCAGCAGGCGGTGACCTCTTTGATTGAAGGGCGAACCCAGTTGCTCAAAGACGCTTACGGCGATGCGCTGGCTCCTGAACGGCTTATGGAACAACAAGTCACGATTGTTGCCGATGAAGATTCCCGAAAAGTCATCCTTCAGGCTTCTCCCAAATACTTCAAACTGGTTCGCGGTATCATCGACGAACTCGACGCGGCGCCTTCCCAGGTTATGTTGCAGGCCGTCATTATCGAAGTGACCCTCGACGATCGTATCGAATATGGGTTTGAAGTGGTCGGGCAGGATTTAGCCTTTACGAAAAATCAAACCGCTCCGGGTATCGGACCCAACCATGATTATGTCATCGGGACGGATGTCGGCGCCGCGGGAACGGGCATTGCAGGTTTTTCGTTCTCGATCCGAAGCGAAGATTTTAACCTTCTGCTCCGCGCGCTGGACTCCGATGGCAAACTCCAGGTCCTCTCGCGTCCTCAAATCCTCGCACGGGATAACGCCCCGGCGGAAATTCAGATCGGCCAGCAGGTCCCGTATCCGACAGGGTCGAACATCTCCCAGGAAACCGGAAGTGTCACCACCGCCATTCAATATGAAGATATCGGTGTTATCCTGAAGGTCACTCCGCACATCAATGTTCCCGAAGGATTCATCAATCTTGAAATCGAACAGGAAATCTCGTCGATCAGTACCTCGAATATTCAGATTTCCGAAAATCTGACCGCGCCGGTCTTCAATAAAAATTCCGTCAACACAATGGTCTCCATCAAAGACGGCGAGACCGTGGTTATCGGCGGTTTGATCACGACCCGAAAAGACCATCGTGAAGCAAAGGTTCCGTTCCTGGGCGATATTCCGGTTCTGGGATTGCTCTTCAAGAGTCTGACCGATTCGTACACGAAATCGGAACTTCTGGTCGTTTTAACTCCGAAACTGATGGATACGGTTCAGAAGGCACGCGATATCTCTCTGGAGGAACGTGACCTGATGTCCCTCATGCCGCCCGAACTGCGGGAATCGCATCTGCTGGGTCAATTGCGGGTTGTCGATCCGGACGAAGAAGCCTGTACGACACAAATGACTCCGGAAGAAGCCGAGTTGGAATATCGGATACGCAACCAGGAAGCGTGCGATCCGGCCAGAAAAATAAAGGCCTTCATGAGGACATGTGAACAATAACTTTGTGGGGGAATCCAAATATGAAAACAACGGCTCTGTTGATCTGTTCCGTTCTTCTGTTTGTCGGTTCGACGGGTTGTCAACAGCCGATTCGGCAGACGACCCCGCCGTCGGAAGCAGCAATCTTTTATGAAGATATTGTCTGGGTGACCCTTTCGCTCGAAAGGCCTTTCCTCGATGATGATAATGACCGGATTCCCGACGGTGTTCTGGTTCGGGCCATGCTCAACCGGCCCAACGAAAAATCTTTCGTCGCGGGCAAAGGAACGTTGATTATTCATCTGATTAAACGAACTCGAAATGAGCAGGGAATATTCCACGATAAGGAAATGTATACATGGACAATCAACGAGGAGGATTTTGAACGGGCCGTGGTTCGCCAGCGCTATGGGATCGTTTGCCATCAAATGGCGATTTACTGGTACGGCGTTAATCCCAGAGGACCGGGCTGGTATCTCCAGGCGGAATTTATCCGCACCGATAAACAGCGGGTGGTGTCCAGATTGATCTCGCTGACCATTCCTGAAAAAATGTAACGGTTTCGTAACGCCTGGGCGTGTCTGAAAGGACACAGATTTAATACTGTGTGGACCGTGAAGAAACGGATCGTAGCAATAGTCTTAGGATGCCGTCTATGTCTGAACCATCACAATTAAGACGCTGTTATACTCGACGTGTATGGACTCGGCGATTAATCGCGGGGGGAATCATTGCTATCGTAATCCTTCTGCGTATCGCCGGTTGTCATGATGACATTTCCACCTCTCGGCCTGCTCAAGGCACAGACGACTATTCACGCTACAATGATCAAATCGTCACCTGCATCAAAGTTCTCGACGGCGATACCGTTGATATTGACATACGGGACCTTAAGGCCGAGAAGGAAAAGGCCTATACCCGCGTTCGGTTCTGGGGGATCGACACCCCGGAAATTTCTCATGGTCCCAATAAACCCGCCATGTACTTCGGCTATCAGGCCGCCGAATTTGCCAGAAAACAGATGATCGGTAAAAAAATTCGCCTGGAACTCGTCCAGGGCAATACTCGCGATCGTTACGGCCGCCTGCTGGCCTATATCTATCTGCCGGACGGCCAGATGTATAATCGTTTGGCCCTGGCTCAAGGGTACGCTTATGCCGATCATCGATTTAAACATCCTTATAGGGATGAATTCTTCGCTCTCGAAGCCCTTGCCAGAAAAAATCTTGCGGGCCTTTGGAAAACAGTGCTCCCCGATCAATTGCCCCGATGGTACAGAAAAACAAAACTCAAGGGTTTCTGGGAAGCTCGCGATGCCGGCGAAACGTTTCAGGAGCCTTCAACCCCGACTCAAAAAAAGTCATCCAAACGTCGGCCCCAAAGTCCTGTCAACTGGTAGCCCTTAAATCGCCAGCCATTGCAGAACCCGCTGAATTTGCCGGTCCCAGTGCTCCCAGGAATGATCGCCCGGACCTTCTTCATAGGTCAGATCAAGTCCCAGTTCCAGTGCGTAATCTCGAAAACGCAAATTATCCTGATATAAAAAATCGGATGTTCCACACCATTGATAAAGTCGCGGAGAGATTGAAGCCTTCGTCTTGCATTCCTTCGCCGCGTAAAACAAATCGTTCATACTGCCCTTTAACGGCGCATCGCCAAAAATATAGCGAAATTCTTCTTGCCGGTCTTTGCTTCGTTCGCCAATATCCAACGCGCCCGAAAGGCTTGCACCCGCCGCGAATCGATCTGGAAACCGTAACACCAGTTTGAACGCGCCATATCCGCCCATCGACAACCCCGCCACAAAATTATCTTCCCGACGATCGGAAAGCGGAAAAAATGATCGTGCGATTGCCGGCAATTCCTCACTGATGAACGTCCAGTACTTTGGGCCATTGACCATATCCGCATACCAGCTTCGTCCCACAGACGGCATGATCACTGCCAGCCCCATATTCGCGACATATCGCTCAATGGAAGTCCGCCTCTGCCAGGTCGTATGATCGTCCGACAATCCGTGCAATAAATAAAGCGTCGGGTGCTTGCTTTTTTTGACACTCCCTTTCATCCCGATTTGCGAAACGGTTTGCTGGGGTAAAACCACGTCCATGGACGTCGAGACCCCGAGAATTTCCGAAAAGAAATTGCAATGAAACAATGCCATGTTCTGTTTCCTCTTGAATGACTCAAATCATAATCGCCGTCAATCAAGTTTCCAACTGGACACACTGATTTGGCGGTGTAGAATTAATGTTCCGTCGATAAGCTAAAGTTTAATGAGATCGCCCCATGGCATTCAATAACATAATTAAAATATCCGTCCGCAATCTTGTCGAATATGTCCTTCGGTCGGGAGATATCGACACAGGCTTTGCCTCGGCCTCGCGTGCGCTGGAAGGGGCCTATGCCCATCGTAAAATTCAAAAATCCTACGCGGGCCGATATACGCCTGAGGTGACCCTCTCATGGATTGTCGAAAATCCCGATATCACCCTGGAAATCCGTGGCCGTGCCGACGGGATTATCGACGAAAACTCCGCTATTGTCCTCGACGAGATCAAGACCACCACAGGCAGTCTTGAGCAGATCGATGAGGAGTCTCATCCGCTCTTCTGGGCGCAAGCCAGGTGCTATGCCTTTATCTATGCCCAACAGAATAAACTTCCCGGCATCCAGGTCCAGTTGACATATTATCAATTGGAAGACCAGGAAACGAAAATCTTCCGAAAATACTTTTCATTCGATCAACTCAAAGAGTTTTTCGACGATCTGATTCAGCGGTATCTTTACTGGGCAAGAAAAATCCGCGATTGGAACGATCTTCGCGATACAACCATCAAACAGGTCGAGTTCCCGTTTTCAAGCTATCGTCCCGGCCAGCGCGAATTAGCCGTCAGTGTCTATCGTTCCTTGCTTCAGGAAAAATGTCTCTTCGCCCAGGCGCCTACCGGTATCGGCAAAACCCTTGCGACCTTGTTCCCCGCCGTCAAAGCTCTTGGTGAAGATCATATCGAAAAAATCTTCTACCTGACCGCCAGAAACACCGCCGCCGGACTTGCGGAAGATACGCTCGAGAGGCTTCGGGCCGCGGGACTTCGCTTCAAAGCCGTCACGCTCACCGCCAAGGAAAAAATCTGTTTCAAAGACACCTGCGACTGTCGCCCGGAATCCTGTGAATTTGCCAAAGGACATTTCGACCGCGTGAAAGACGCCATCGAAGACATCTTCGAGCATGACGCCCTGACTCGCCCGATCATCGAAACCTTCGCCCGAAAACATCGGGTCTGCCCCTTTGAATTCGCTCTCGATCTTTCCCTCTGGGCCGATGCCGTGATCGGCGATTACAACTACGTCTTTGATCCCAAAGTCTGCCTGAAACGATTTTTCAGCGAGGTCACAGGCCGGTATGTCTTCCTCGTCGATGAAGCGCATAATCTCGTCGATCGTGCCCGCGAGATGTTTTCCGCGGAGCTGACCCGACAGGTTTTTCACGACCTTCGAACAAAAATTAAACTTCATCAGCCCAAAATCGCCGCCGCCCTGGGCAAGATTAACCGAGCCTGGGGCGAGATGAAAAAACTCTGCGAATCGTCGTTTCAGGAACGCGGCTTTTTTGTGCAAAAAGAGCCGTGCAAACTGCTCATGCCTTCCATTCGCCAATTCATCAAGGTGGCCGAAGCATGGCTGGTGAAAAATGAACCCGCCGACTTTGGCGAAGACCTGCTGGCCCTTTATTTCCAGGCCCTCGATTATGTCCGCGTCAGTGAAACCTACGACTCGCACTTTGCCACCTACATCGAACCGCACGGCAAGGACCTTCGTCTCAAGCTCTTTTGTCTCGATCCATCCAATCTTCTTTGCGAGGCCATCGAACGTAGCCGATCCGCCATTTTCTTTTCCGCTACACTTACACCCCTCGACTATTTCAAAAATATCCTC
>JAAZAW010000178.1 GCA_012514125.1 Phycisphaerae bacterium
GCGCGGTACTTTAATGTCAATAAACTATTTCAGGCAGTATGAGCTTCGAAATCGGGATATCGTGACATTAGCCCCCGCGCACGAAGTAAATGGAATTAGTATTAGTCGTGTCGTAGCATTACAAATAACAAAAGTGTATCATATGGAATCCCCCCACAAATAAAGAAAAAAACTGGCCTCAAGGACTCAAAAACTCAAAGTTTTCTACACCTCAAAACTCAACCCATCAAAGCCCAGACGAATGTGTCTCGGCAACCGCGATTCAAGATCGGCATGGCTGATCTCATGGGCGATATGCGTAAAATAAGTCTGACGGGCACCGATTCGCCCAGCAGCAGCCAACGCCGCTTCAACATTGAAATGGGTCGGATGCGGCGTATATCGCAATGCCCCCAAAACCAGCGTATCCAGACCCCTCAATTTATCATAGGTGGCTTCAGGAATTTCGCTGCAATCCGTGCAATATGCAAAATTACCAATCCGATACCCCAGAATGCTCAGCCGCCCATGATAAAGTTCCAGCGGAATAATCGCCCGACCAAAAAGATCAAAAGACTCACTGACCTCAACGGCACAAAGCTGCGGACGCTCCGAGATCATCGGAGATTCCCGATCGAAGGCATAAGGAAAAATACTTTTAAGTGAAGCCACCGTGCGAGCCGAACCGTAACACCTGATCGCACGATCGTAAATAGCAGTAAACCGCCGCGTATCGTCCAGCCCGAAAATATGATCGGCGTGCGTATGCGTAAAAAGAATCGCGTCGATTTTCACAACATCATAAGTCAAACATTGAAGGCGAAACTCAGGCGGCGTATCGATTATGAGCACCTTGTCCTCAAATTCAACCCGCGCACAACACCGATATCGGCGATCACGCGAGTCGCACGACGTACACACCGGACACTTGCAAGCGATCATCGGAATACCATGCGAAGTGCCCGTGCCCATCAAGGTGATTTTCAATTTACCGGATCCGGACATACCCATTGCCGTTCGTTATTTTTCTTCATCGCCCGACGATTCTTCAGAGTCTTTTTTCGATTTCTGAAGTTCTGGCGGAACCTTCATAATATTTTTACACTTCGGAAACGCGCTGCATCCAAGGAACGGTCCCCGCCGAGAAAATCGCATCACCATCGGCGAGCCGCACTTGTTGCATTTGACGTCCGTCGTCTCAACCTTCTTCTCAGGCCAGTCAATGGCAATATCAGGCGGAACGGGCATCGTCGTCTTGCATTCCGGATATCCGGTGCAACCCAAAAACGTCCGACCGCGAAAACGCTTCGCCACCATCGGCTTGCCGCACTCCGAACACGAAATGTTAACCTCGTCGGGCTTCACCTTCGGCAACGGATTGCCTTCCGCGTCGCAAGGTATCGTCGTCTTGCATTCCGGATAACCCGAACATCCCAAAAACGTGCCGAAACGCGATTCTCGCAAAATCATCGGCTTATCGCACTTGGGACACTTATGATCCGTCATCTGCGCCTGCTTGGTCTTAGGCTTACCCTCCTCGTCCACCGACATGGCGTTCGAACACTCCGGATATCCGCTGCACGCAAGAAATCGACCGGTCTTGGTCCACTTGTAAACCATAGGCTTACCGCACTGCTCGCAGGTATACCCGCTTTCCAATGCCTGCTTCTCCATATTATCCTTCGCCTGCTCGAGAGATTGTTTGAACGGATCATAAAACTCGTCCAACACCTTGCCCCAATCCAGATGTGCCTCTTCGATCTTGTCAAGCTGCTCTTCCATATGGCTCGTGAATTTCACATCCATAATCTGCGGAAAATGTTCAATCAGTTGTAGCGTCACCACCCGACCAAGATCGGTCGGAAAAAATTTGTTCTCTTCCTTTTTAACATACCCCCGATCCTGAATCGTCGAAATAATATTCGCGTAAGTGCTCGGACGCCCAATACCCTGCGCCTCGAGCATACGCACCAGCGACGCTTCCGTAAATCGCGGCGGCGGCTGAGTGAAATGCTGCGTCCCGTTGACATCGACAAGGTCCAATAGCTGGTTCTGCTCGATCGGCGGCAACTCCGCATCCGCGCCTTCCGTCCGTTCAGGCAACAAAGCCAAAAATCCCGGAAACGCCAAAATCCTGCCGATCGCTTTGAATTCGCCCGTGTGACCATCGGCGCTCGCCGTAACCGTCGCATCCGTCACGTCCCAACGAGCCGGAGTCATCTGGCACGCGACAAAACGCTTCCAGATCAAACTATACAACTTATATTGATCCGTCGAAAGAAACTCGCGAACATCGTCCGGATGAATATTAACATCCGTCGGACGAATCGCCTCGTGGGCCTCCTGCGCCCGCTTGCCGGCAGCATAAAAATTGGGCCGTTCCGGCAAATAAGCCGAACCATAATTCTTGTTGATATGATCACGTACCGAACCAATCGCCTCCGGTGCAAGGTGCGTCGAATCGGTACGCATATACGTAATAAGCGCCACCGCACCCTGTGATCCAAGCTCGATCCCTTCGTAAAGCTGCTGGGCCACACGCATCGTACGCTCCGTCGCAAAACGCAGCCGAGTCGCCGCCTGCTGCTGAAGCGTCGCCGTCGTAAACGGAGCAGGGGCTTTTTCAAGTCGCTGCTTTTTCTGAATCGACGTAATCTGATAAGAGGCGTTCTTGAGATGCCCAAGCACTTCGCCGGACTCCTGCGAGTTCGTAGCCTTAAACGCCCGACCATCGAACTTGACCAGGTCCGCCTTAAACAATGAATATTTCTCGTAAACTATCTTGAGCTTTTCGTTGTCATGCTTATCCTTATGAAGCTCAAGATAATTCTGGTACGCCTGCCGGGCGGAATCCCCCTGCCCACCGGCGTGCAGCACCGCCGAAATGTTCCAGTACTCTTCCGGAACGAACTTCTCGATATCCTGTTCCCGTTCCACAATCAATCGCACCGCCACCGACTGAACACGGCCGGCGGAAAGATTCTTGGCAATCTTTTTCCAAAGGAGCGGACTAAGCTGATACCCCACGATACGGTCCAGAATCCGCCTCGCCTGCTGCGCGTTCACTTTATCCAGATTCAATCCCAGCGGATGCTCAAATGCCTGCTGAATCGCGTGTTTCGTGATCTCGTTGAACATGACCCGCTTGGCCTTATCGTCTTTAATACCAAGAGCTTGGGCCAGATGCCAGGCAATCGCCTCCCCTTCGCGATCCAAGTCGGTCGCCAGATAAATCTCCGAAACCTTTTTCGCCTGCTGCTTAAGCTCATCGACGACTTTCTTGCGTGTCGGCAAAATTTGATAGGTCGGTGTAAAATTCTTCTCCAGATCGACCCCGAATGCCTTGGTGGGTAAATCTCGAACATGGCCCATCGACGCCCGCACCACATAATTCGAACCGAGATATTTATTGATGGTCTTGGCCTTCGCCGGCGATTCCACGATCACCAGCGACTTGCCATTTTTAGTATTTTCCTTTTTTTCGCCGCCGGCTTTCTTGCTTCGTGTATTTTTTTCTGCCATACTAAATCCTATAATACTTATATAAAGATAATAAAAAGGAGTTTTTGACGTTACCAGTAATAAACTTCGTTGTCAAGCACAAGTAAGCCCAGAAATTTGTATTCACACCCCCCTTCCCGTCAAATCCAAATTTCGAATAAATCCTGCGGTAACGACATGCTCATTATATCCGACAAAAATTCGTCATGTCTATTGTATTCATAAGGCTCAAATCAAAAGCAAATTTTTTTCAATAAAAATATACTGAATCGCGCAATTATCATATTATAATATAATATGATAATTTCCGACCGATGAGCCGGGAATGAAACCCTTCAATTGTATTATAATATGGCAATTAGAAAGTCTCGTCATTTTCAGAAAAACTTAATTCTCCGCAACCCCCCATATCGAATCTGAATACAAAAAAGATAGAGTAGTTATTTCTCAATAATAATTTCATAATAAAAAGAATGCCCCCCCAACTCGAGAGAGATTTCAAAGCATTAAGGAGAGAAACATGATGATTCAAAAATTTGCCGGAATTTTGGGACTTTTATTAACACCACTTGTTATCGCTGAGCCAACAACCCTGCCTGCCGATACACAGCCGACAAAAATTATTGAAAAAACAATCCCCGCTTCCGCGCATCGTCCTCTGAAACAGTCCAAAACGCCGGAAATCGCGGCGTTATTGAAAAAATTCGAGGTTCCCCCACAAGCATTTCGCTGTCGGATGGAGCA
>JAAZAW010000017.1 GCA_012514125.1 Phycisphaerae bacterium
CCGAAACTACGACACGTTTAAATCAAAGGCGTATTATGTTGAGTTATGAAACCCGTTCCAGCGAGTCAAATGGGGATGTTTTGTTAATTGTTACTGCAATTTTCTAATTTTAATAATTTCTTTTTTATATCCAACCCACTGAAATAGCCTACCAGTGAACCATTCGAGCCAATAATTCGATGACAGGGAATAAAGATCGGAATTGGATTTTTGTTGTTGGCCTGCCCCACCGCGCGAGCGGCCCCAGGCTGGCCGATGGAAATCGCGATATCCTTGTAAGTCGCCGTCTTACCAAAAGGAACTTCGCAGAGTTTACACCATACCTTTTTCATAAAGTCTGTGCCCGCAGGTCGAAGCGGAAGAGAAAATTCTTTCAACTCTCCCTTCAAATATCGTTCGAGCTGATTGAACGCCTGTTGGACAATCGCTGTTTCTTTTTGCCCAGCCCCGGCTGTAACGCGATCCGTTCCAAAATATAAATGAGTGATAAACCCCTCCTCCTCCTCGATCCCGATTTTCCCCAAAGACGTTTTTCTGAAAAATAGCATATTTCTTCTCCTGTTACATCAGCGACAGACCGTAAATATGGGTCAGACAATAATAGATGCCGACAAGAATAAAGATAACTCCGGTGGCCATACGAATCCACCATTCAATTTGAGTCATCCGATTAAAGGCCTTACCGACATATTGCGACCCAAACGCCATCAGGAACGCAAAAACAATCACCGGAAGCGCCGTGCCGATTCCAAAAAGCGTCGGCAGTAGAAACTTCGACCCATTCGAGGTCGATAAGGAGATCAACCCGCCAAAAAACAGTCCCGCCGAGACCGGACAAAACGACAGGGCAAAAAGAATGCCCAAAATGCCTGCCCAGCCCACACCCCCACGACCGGCACGCTCCTCAACACCTTTCCCGGCAAGATTAAAGGAAAGCGATACCTCCAAAAGATTCATCAACACCATGCCGACAAGAATCAACACAGGCCCCAAAAGCTGATTCATATATTTTTGAAGGAATCGCGCAATTTCACCGCTGCCGAGCAACCCAGCCATAACGATCATCCCCAGCACCAGATAGGCCACTGTACGACCGAAGGTGTAAAACGTGCCGGATAAAAGAACATACCGTTTGCTGTCCACCCGCCGACCAATGAAGGAAATCGCCGCGATGTTGCTCGCCAGCGGACAGGGACTGATCGACGTCAAAACCCCCATCCAAAGCGCCGAACCGATTGCCAACCAGGATATCATTCTTGTTCCCCTTCCAGATAAGACTTCACTGCCTTTTGAACATAGTCAACAAACGCAGGCTTATTATCCACCAGCGTCCAGACCTCTTCGAGCGTTTCAAACGTTACATCCCTACCACCCTGTGTTTTGATCACTACCAGAGAACTCGCCGCGATGTTGTAACGTTGGGCGAGGTCTTCATCTTACAGAAAACTTCCGGTCTTCCATTCAAGGCGACCTTCTGCAAGTTCTTTGGTGAAGGTGGTTTCGACGACTTCTTTCGCTGTCGCTTCGATCTTGTTACAGGTGACGCAGCGAATCGGGCCATAAAGGTAATAAACCACGACCTTGTCGCCCTGGGCTGTTTCTTTTGTAACAGCCGAAGTGGTCTTGTCGGGCTTCATCGACCGCCGAGCAGTTTCGCGTCCCAGCGCAAAACCAATACTAATGAGTACAAAACTCAGAAGCACTCTGGCAATAATTTTTTGTATCTTCATAAATATTTCTCTCAACTAAAATTATTTTTTGGGGATAGATCGATTGAATTCAACACCCAATTCTTTCCACCGGGCAAGAATATCGTCTTTGGAGATAAACCCTACATGCCGGTCAAGTTCCTTACCCTCAGCGTTCAAAAATATTTGTGTGGGAATACTTTGAACACCATATTTTTTCCCTTCAGCGGGAGCTTTCCATACATCGATGAAAACAACCTCCATGCGTCCGCGATATTCTTCTCGCAGTTCGTCGAGGATGGGCTTCATTTTCTTGCAGGGAATGCACCTGTCGGCACCCAGTTCCACCAGCTTGGGCAGTTTGATCTCATTCGGCTTTGTGGTTGGTGCCGTTGTCGGCTTGGTGGTTGGCGCCGTTGCTGTTACTTTGGTCGTCGCTTCTTTCATTTGCGACGAAGGATTCGCCGAAGTTTCAGGTGTGGGATTACCATTGGAAAATGATAGGTGCGACAAAAGAATAACCAGCCCTAAAAAACAGGGCATGACGACAACAGATATTTTTTTCAAAAGCATCGGGTACTCCTCCCTTGATTAAATTGAGGTTACTTCGCCTTCCACGCGAAAAAGAAAAACATGCTCACAATAATCACCAGCATGATGACATCCATGACGCTGATACCTGGATCACAGGGGCATTGAGCAATTATCATGGATAGACTCCTTTTGTTGTTTTTGCCTTAACGGGTTTCATAACTAAAAAAGAACACGCTCCCTTACGGTCGCGTCTCTTTAAGAGGGTATAACCCATTTTTATGCAATTAGTTTCGCGATTTCATCGACGCTGGGCACTTTACCCGTGACCTTGACCTGGCCATCGACCGCCAGAGCGGGTGTCATCATCACGCCGAACTTCATGATTTCGTTGATGTCCGTTACTTTTTCCAGTTGATACTCGATTCCCAGTTTTTGGGCGGCTTGTTCAGTCAATTCCGCCAATTTTTTACATTTAGGACAACCTGTTCCCAGAATCTGCAATTTTTTCATTTTTTGAATTCCTTTCGTTTTATTAATTACTCCAGAAGGTTCCATAAATCATGCCGGAAATAGTGGCCATCACAACGACCAATGCAACAAATACAGCCGTCTTGCGGGTTCCCATAATTCCTCGTAACACGAGCATGTTCGGTAGCGACAGCGCCGGACCTGACAAGAGCAATGCGAGGGCCGGACCTTTTCCCATGCCGGAGCCGAGGAGTCCCTGCAGGATCGGCACTTCCGTCAGTGTGGCGAAGTACATCAACGCACCGGCGACGGAAGCGAAAAGATTGGACCAGATGGAATTTCCGCCGACGGCTTTGACAATCCAGGCATTGGGAATCAAACCCTCATGTCCCGGTCGTCCAAGCAAGGCGCCGGCAATGAGCACACCGAAAAAGAGCAGCGGCAAAATTTGTTTCGCAAACCCCCACGTGGCGGCGAACCAGTCACCGGCCTGGCCTGGGTTTTTGCTGGTAATGGCGGAAAGTCCCACCACGGCGGCGGCAAAAGGGATCATGGGCTGTTGAGGAAACATCACGCCAAGAAACGCCGCCGGCACCGCCGCCAGGGCAACGTTCCACCACCGCAGACCAAACCACAGGATCAGGATCATTCCGAATCCGATTGTGAAAAGACCGGTGATTGTCCACTTGGCGGCGTAAATCGCATGCCAGATGCCGGTGTCGTATTGAGGCTTGCCCCAGTTGGCGAAGACAAGAATGCCGACCATGGCGGCGAAGTAGAGAATATTCTGCCAGAGCGGTCGATCGACTTCCGGTTCGGGCATAGCCCTTTGTGCATTGGCTTTGGCGAGTTCTTCCTTGCGGTAAATCAGGTGCATGAGCAGACCGATGACGATACTGAAAACAACAGCACCAACGGCTCGGGCGATTCCTATTTCCAATCCAAGAATACGAGCCGTTAGAATAATCGCCAGGACATTGATGGCTGGTCCAGAGTAGAGAAAGGCAGAGGCTGGTCCAATGCCTGCGCCCATTTTATATATACCGGCAAAAAGCGGCAGGACGGTGCATGAGCACACCGCTAAAATCGTTCCTGAAACCGATGCGACGCCATACGCCAGGGCTTTATTGGCTTTGGGGCCAAGATATTTCATTACCGAGGCCTGACTGACGAAGACCGCAATCGCTCCGGCGATAAAAAAGGCGGGAATCAGACACAGCAGCACATGCTCCTGGGCGTACCATTTGATCAGATGCAGCGATTCGGTCAGGGCGTTATCAAAGCGGGTGTTGCCGATGGGTAGATAAAAACAGCCCAGAAAAACAGCGACAATGACCGCCAGGGGTTTCCATTCTTTTTTCCAGTCCATTCCATACTCCGTCATTGATTGACGAAAAAATCGGATGGCCGTTTGGCCAAGTTACCATCCAAGTAATAAAAAAATTTATACCAGTTCCATCTGCGATTTGACTTTGGTTCGCATAATGGTTTCCACACAGTTAAAGAAATTCATGACACAAGGACATCGAAGCGTATAGTAGACCTGCGAACCGCGTTTTTCATCTTGAACAATTCCTGCTTCTTTCAGAACCGCCAGATGCTTGGAAACAGTGGACATATCGAGACCAACCATATCGGTCAGTTCGCAGACACAGCGTTCGCCTCGCGAGAGTTCATCCACGAAAAAAAGCCGAGTCGGGTGCGCCATGGCCTTGATGATCCTGGCACGAGCTTCAAATTTTGCTTGAGTTTTAGCGTCCATCGATACTCCTTGTTATACGCTTTTGATTTAGTCGTGTCGTAGCATTACAAATATC
>JAAZAW010000179.1 GCA_012514125.1 Phycisphaerae bacterium
AATTCAACGCAAAGCTGCCCCCGAGTCCCAAAACCAGCAACCCAACCACCAGAAACCACGCCGCCCCCATCCCAATCTGACCGCAAGCCAAAGGCCGAAACTTCTTTTTCGGATGCTGTCGATCCAGTTCCACATCATGAATGTCGTTGATGACATAAGCAAAACTCGAAAGAAAACAAAAACACCCAAACGCGTAAAATGTCGATAAGATCTTCTCAAGATTAAATAATTGATTCTGCTGCGCAAAAATCAACGCGGCGAAAACAAAAATATTCTTGCTCCAGTGGAACGGACGAATCAATCGTATATACGCGGACAACTTATTCATTGAGCAGACCCAGCATCTTCCGAAAATATGGAATTGTCTTCTTGATGCCGGCTATTCTATCAACTTCAGGCCGCCAGTTCAAAATTTTTCCCGCCAAACTAATATCAGGCCGACGGACTTTCGGATCGTCCTTCGGAAGCGGCAAAAATTGAACCCTGCTCGAGCTTCCGGTAAATTCAATAACCTCTTCCGCCAACTGCCGAACGGGAATCTCCTGCGGATTTCCCAGATTCACAGGCTCGGAAAAATCACTCCCCGCCAAACGAATTAAACCTTCAACCAGATCGTCCACATAACAAAAACTTCGTGTCTGCCCCCCGTCCCCGTAAACGCTCAAAGGCTCGCCCTTCAACGCCTGACAAATAAAATTCGACACCACCCTGCCGTCGTCAAGACGCATATCCGGACCATAGGTATTAAAAATCCGAGCAATCCGAGTTCGCACACGATATTTCCGATGATACGCCGTCACCAGCGCTTCCGCGAAACGTTTTCCCTCATCATAACAGCTTCGAATACCGATCGGGTTCACATTCCCCCAATAAGTTTCAGGCTGCGGGTTCACCAACGGATCGCCATAACATTCACTGGTGCTCGATTGAAGAAAAACCGCATTATTCTTTTTCGCCAGTTCAAGCAAATTTTGCACACCCACCGAACAGACACGAAGAATCTCGATCGCCTTCGAACTAAAATCCACAGGACTAGCCGGACAAGCCATATCCATAATCATATCGAAATCACCCAGCTTTTGACTCAACGGCTCGGTAATATCATGGCGGACAAATCGAATATTAGGAAACTCGCAAAGCAGTTCAACATTTCGCGCACTGCCGGTAATAAGATTATCCACAACCACAACATCATGCCCATCTCGCGCAAGTCGTCGAGCCAGATGCGAACCAATAAACCCCGCTCCCCCCGCCACAAGTATCTGCATAGCTCAACCTCCTGATCTTTCCCTATCCGTCTTTCACACTTTCACACTTTCTCACTTTCCCACCTTCCCCTTCTTCTCTTCTCCGCCTCAAAGCTTCTTTCGTTCACTAATCGCATCCGCAAGTGTTGCCTTGGACGTATACTCAAGCTGGCTCCCGATAGCCAATCCTCGAGCCAACCGGGTCACTTTCACCCCCAGCCCCGAAACAATCTCACCCACATACATCGCCGTCCCATCGCCTTCCAGGGTCGGATTGGTCGCCATGATGACTTCTTTGATATCGCCCACCTTGATCCGTTCCACCAATCGATCGATGGTAAGCTGTTCAGGCCCGATCCCTTCCATCGGCGAGAGTCGTCCAAGCAAAATATGATACACCCCGTTATAAACCCCCGTAGCTTCGACAATCGCCAAATCTTTAGGCTGTTCAACAACGCAGATCACCGAATGATCGCGCTTTGGGCTTTGGCAGATCGTACAGGGGTCTTCATCGGTAAGATTAAAACACACGCTGCAATGTCGAAGTTTAAGTTTCAGGTCCCGAATCGCCTCTGCCAATTCACACGCTTGTTCAGTCGATTCTCGCAGCAGATAAAACGCGATTCGTTCCGCGCTTCGCGGGCCGATCCCCGGAAGTTTCTCAAGCTGACTCACCAATCTATCCAACACCACCGACGCCATAGCGACCTGATCCTCTCCTACCTTTTCTGCCGTTTCCCTCTTCTTCTCTCATTCCCGCCAAGGCCCGAATCCAGAACCGGCTCAAGCCGTTGAACAATCCTCTTCAACTTCCAACTTCCAACTAACTTACTGCAACTTCTCCAGCAATCCCTTAAGCTGATCCATCGGCAAGAGTTCCGAAAGCGATCCCATTTCCTTCTGAACCAGTTCACGCGATTTTTCCACTGCCGAGTTCACCGCTGACAGGACAAGTTCTTCGATAAGTCCCGCGTCGCCGCTTTTGACGAGTTCCGGATCGATTTTAACCTGAAGAATTTCGCCCACACCGTTGATGGTGACTTGCACTTGTTCGCCGCCCGACGAGCCGACAACGGTTTTATCCTTAAGCTGCGCCATGATGGTCTTATATTCCTTAGTAATTTTGCTCATATTGCCCATCAAGCTCATCATATTTCCAAGATTTCCAAACATGTCATACCTCCAAACACATCATAATTCAAAATCACACCAGTATCTATATCTATTCTCCCCCTCCCCATCATCGTCTTTTCCCTATTTCGTCTTATCGCCTCCAATCTTTATCGCTTTATCTTTTCTCATCTTTATCTTTCTATCTTTCCTTTACATATCTTTTCCTTATCTCTTCTCCTTCTTCCTTTTTGACTTTTGCATCTTGCAATATTTAATCCTTCTTCTCTCTTTCCCCCTTCACACTTTCCCTCTTCTTCTGTCATTCCCGCCAAAGCGGGAATCCAGAAACGGCTCAAGCCGTTGAACAACCCTCTCCAACTTCCCCCTCCAACTTCCCCCTCCAACTTCCCTCTCCAACTTCCCTCTCCAACTTCCCTCTTCAACTTCTAACTTCTAACTTCTAACTTCTAACTTCTAACTTCAACTTCTAACTTTCAACTAACTCTTTTCATTCCACCGTAACACTCTTAGCCAAATTCCGAGGCTTATCAATATTACACCCGCGAAGCACCGCAACATGATACGCCAGCAACTGCAACGGAATAATCGTCAACAAAGGCTCAAGCGGCTCGATCGTCTTCGGAACCGTAAAACAAAAATCACATTGCCGACAAATCTCACTATCCCCCTCCGTAATAACAGCCACCGTCGTCGCTCCACGAGCCTTGACCTCTTCAATATTCCCAAGAATCTTATCATACTGACTCGAATGCGTAGCGATAAATACCGCCGGCATCCCCTTGTTCACCAGCGCAATAGGCCCGTGCTTCATCTCCGCCGCAGGCATGCCCTCCGCGTGAACATAACTGATTTCCTTAATCTTAAGCGCCCCCTCAAGCGCCACCGGATAATTATACCCACGCCCCAAATAAAGCCAGTTCTCCCGCCCCGCCAATTTCTCCGCAACCCGACGAATCTCACCCGACTGCTCAAGCACCTTTTCGATCTGCCCGGGAATCTGATCCAACGCACAAATAAAATTCTGAAAATTCGCAGGCGATAAATGTTTGCGACGCCCAAGAAACGCCGCCAGCATCGCCAGAACCGTCACCTGACCCGTAAAAGCCTTCGTGCTCGCAACACCAATCTCCGGACCCACGTGTAAATAAACTCCCGCGTCCGTCTCACGCGCGATCGTCGAACCCACCGTATTCACAATCCCGATCCCCAACGCGCCCTTATCCCGCGCCTCTCGCAACGCCGCAAGGGTATCCGCCGTTTCACCCGATTGGCTGATCGCACAAATCACCGTCCCGTCGTCCAGCACCGGATTGCGATATCGAAATTCACTCGCATACTCCGTCTCCGTGGGAATCCGAGCCAAATCTTCAAACAAATATTCCCCCACCAAACCCGCATGCCATGCCGTCCCGCACGCGGTGAAAACAAACCGATGCGCACGCGTCAACTCGCGCGCATAATTCGCAATACCCCCCAGGTGAATCGTCCCCTCACGAAGATTAACCCGCCCACGCATACACATACGCACCGACTCGGGCTGCTCGAAAATCTCCTTGAGCATGAAATGCTCAAATCCGCCAAGCTCGATCTGTTCGAGTTTCCACTCGACCTGCTGAACGTCCTTCGTCACGGGAACCGCGTCCAGCGTAATCGTCCTGAACCCCTCGCGTGAAACAATCGCCATCTCCCCGTCCGAAAGATAAATAACCTGGTTCGTATGCTCGATAATCGCCGAGGCGTCCGAAGCGACAATGTACTCGTTCTTGCCAATACCGACAATCAAAGGCGATCCCTTCCGTGCGGCGATAATACGGTCGGGTTGATCGGCACAAATCACAGCAATCCCATAAGTCCCCTGCACTTCAGACAACGCGCTGCGAACCGCCTGCTCAAGATTATCACCGGTATAAAAATGCCCGATCAGTTTCGCGAGCACTTCGGTGTCGGTTTCACTCTCAAAACCCACTCCCTGCGCTTCGAGATATTTTCGCAACGACGCATAATTTTCAATAATCCCGTTGTGAACCAAAGCGATCTTGCCCGAATGATCCAGATGAGGATGAGCGTTGGTTTCCGTAGGCGCACCATGAGTCGCCCAGCGGGTGTGCGCAATACCGACCGTCGCGGACCCGAAAATCGGACCCACCTTCTTTTCCAGGTTCAGAATTCTGCCCACAGCCTTTTCAATGACCAACCCGCCGTCATTGATAATCGCAAGACCCGCCGAATCATACCCGCGATACTCAAGCCGTTTAAGACCTTCGAGCAAAATTCCCGACGCCGTTTTGGAACCAATATAACCAACTATTCCACACATATATGATGGGCCCTCTTGGATGAGATAAATAACATCACCACTGAGAGAAAATAATAGCCGTAAGAGTCAGGAAAATCACGGCCTATTTACTCATTTTTTTCCGAACAACATCATGGACCTTACTCAAAAGCAAATCAAACTCCCCCGCCAAATCCTTCAACTCATTCCGAACATTTTCAACAAACCCAGTATCACAAATATAATTCAAATTAATCTCCACATTAAGCCTCGCCCCCTCGAAAGCAGCCCTCGCCATCGCTCCCGCGACCCCCACATCCGAAACAAGCTGAGTGTTGCCCTTCTCGCCCAATTCAACAAAAAACGACATTAATTTCACACACTTTTTAACAATCTCATACGGAGGCTCCGCAGCTCGCTGACACGCCTCTCCAATCGCCTGTTTTCGAGCGGCTTTTTGTTCGTCCGTATCTTTCGGCATCGCAAAAGCCTGCCCCATATACGTATGAAACACATCGACGTCCCGCTGCATCAGATCGACCAGCGCTCCCCGAAGCGATTCCAACTCAGTAAGTATTTCTCGAATCCGAGGCTCAACCTCGGCGTACTTCTTCCTGCCCAAAGTAAACTGGCAAACCATCGATCCCAGCGACGCCGCAAGCGCGCCCGCCAGCCCGCAAGCACTGCCGCCCCCCGGCGCGTCTTTCGGACCTGCCAGATCGTCGAGATAATTTTTCAGAGGTAAATCAATATACTTTTCCATAAGCATTCCTTATTTACTATATGCCAAGGTCGGCTTTGGTGAACAGAGACTCGAATTTAAACCCTGCTTTCTCAATATTTTCCCGTGCCCCCTCCTGCCGATCGATCACCGCAACGATTCCCGTCACCTGGGCGCCCGCTTCGACGAGCGATTTTGCCGCTTCAAGAACCTGACCGCCGGTGGTGGCGATATCTTCGACCAGAAAAACTTTCTTGCCGGCGGGGTTCGGCCCCTCGAATTGTTTGCTCGTACCATAATCCTTTTTGCTGTTGCGGATAATCAAAAAAGGTGTATTCGTCTTCATCGCCACCGCCGTCGCCAACGCCACCCCGCCCAGCTCCGCCCCGCCGATCAGATCGACATCCGACCCGACGAATTTCGCGAAACGCTCCGCTAAAGCCGCGAGAATTTCCGGCTGAGTCTCAAAAAGATATTTGTCGAGATAATATTTGCTGGTCCTGCCGCTCCGCAGAACAAAATTGCCTTCGAGATATGCCGCTTCTTTGATTTTTTTTGCCAGTTCGTCCATTGTTTGTCCTTTTTCATCGATCAAATTATTATACATATTTTACAACTTATCTATAATTGTCATATTATATTACAATATACAATTCAGTTGTCCGATGCCGTTTCTAATAATCATATTATATTATAATATGATTATATCCTGACCTGTCCGGTGATCTTTAAATCTTTGCGATATCGCCGCCGAATCGGGGTGACATAATTTTTGATAAAATCGTCCACTTGCTGCGGGGCCAGCCCCACAAATCGTTTCGGATCGATCAACGAATCGATGTCGATATTCTTAAATGCGTCGTCAGCTTTAAGCCGGGCTATTAAATCATTGGCTTTGCCATGAATTTTTACCTGCGCCGACGCGGCGTGCGAGTGAAGCCGAATCTGCTCGTGAAGCGTCTGGCGGTCGCCCCCCGCTTTGACGCCGGCCATGAGAATTTCCTCGGTGGCCATAAATGGAAGCTCAGCCATCAGATGCGTTTTGATGACGTTTGGATAAACCACCAGTCCATCGACGACGTTGAGCACAATGTTGAGCATGCCGTCGGCGGCGAGGAACCCTTCAGCCAGGGTAATGCGTCGGTTTGACGAATCGTCGAGCGTGCGTTCAAACCATTGTTCGGCATGAGTTTGCAGGGCCGATTGTGTCAGGCCGATGAGAAATCTCGCCAGTCCCGTCGCGCGTTCGGACCGCATCGGGTTGCGTTTGTAGGCCATGGCGGAGGAACCCACCTGTTTGCTCTCGAAAGGTTCTTCGATTTCCTTCATGCCGGCGAGAAGCCTGATGTCGTTGGCGAATTTATGAACGCTTGAAGCGATGTTGGACAGCGCGAAAAGAATTTCGCTGTCGATTTTTCGCGTGTAGGTTTGACCTGTGACGGGGACGATATTTTTGAAGCCCATTTTCTTGGCAAAGAGCAGTTCGAGTTTTTTCACTTTCGCCTGGTTGCCGTTGAAGAGGGCGAGAAAACTGGCCTGTGTGCCGGTCGTGCCTTTGATCGAGCGGAACGGCAGTTGGTCGAGCAGGCGTTCGAGATTTTCGAGGTCGCGGTAGAAATCGTAGCACCAGAGAGTGGCGCGTTTTCCGACGGTGGTTAATTGAGCGGGCTGATAATGAGTAAATCCGAGAGTCGGCAGATTTCGATATTTTTTGGCGACGTTGCCGAGTTTATCAATGATGTTCGCGAGGTATCGGCAGATGAGTTTTCCGGCGTCGCGTATGATGATGAGTTCGGAGTTGTCGGTGATTTCACAGCTTGTGGCTCCGAGGTGGATGATTCGTCGGGCAGTGGGCGCGGCGTCGGCGAAGGTGTGGATGTGAGCCATGACGTCGTGGCGAAGTTGGCGTTCATACTCCTGGGCTTTGGCGAAATCGATATCGTCGAGGTGGGATCGCATTTCATCGATTGCTTTTTTTGGGATGTCGAGGCCTAGTTCTTTTTCGGTTTCGGCGAGAGTGAGCCAGAGGCGTCGCCAGGTGGAAAATTTCCGTTGCGGGGAGAAGATTTCCTGCATTGTTTCCGAGGCATTTCTGCTGGCGAGCGGGCTGACGAAACGGTTGTATTCATTTTTTGTTTTTGTTTGAACGATGTTTTTGTTTTTTGGCATTTTTCGGCTCCGAATTTATTATCGAGCTTATGATAATCAGGATGGGCGTGGAGGTAAAGGGGATTCTATGATGGCGATGGAGGTTGGTTCGGTGTTTTTAGAAAAGAGTTAGTTGAATTCGGGGTCCAGGAGATCGAATTTGACTCCGGTTTTGTACATGCCGATGGTGGGAGTGCAGTGGACGACGTGGCAGGTGATTTCTACCTGGCCGAAGTCGGTGTCCAGGAATATGACGAGCTTTTGACCGATTTGGAGTTCCTGTTTGGTGAGAAATCCGAGACCGGTGGGGCTGATGTCGCGTGTGGTGATGTATATCGGTTCGTTGTTAGAGTCCGATTCACTTTCACTATAATCAATGACGCCGTGGGCGGCGTACATCAGCCGCCAGCGCCGGCGGCGCGATTCATCGGTGCGTTCTTCCTGGTCGGTGAAGCAGCGAAGCTGTTCGATGAGCGTCTGCATTTGCGATTGTGTTTCGACAATGATTTTTACGTCCATTTTTCACCTTTTTTACCGGACTTTGTTATTCGACGACGGCGTTGAACGTTTTTCGAGAAACATGGTGGGCACGGGCGCCCTATTTATGAGGGCGGCTGTGAGACACCTTCGGATCGATCAGACTATCCGGTTGTTTTTTATTTATCGGCAAAAGGCGAAGAGGGGTTAATGAAAAAAGCCCCGCCGGTGATCGACGGGGCTTTGAGAAACGCATTCGTGATGTACTTTACTCAAGGTTAGAGGCAAAGATTTGCTTTGCCGGCACAGCCTAGGATTTCGACTTTGTGAGCCACGAGATTTTTGACGGCTTCTCGTGCGGGTCCGAGGTAGTTTCTCGGATCGAATTCGGACGGTTTTTCGACGAAGACCTTCCGAATGGTGGCGGTGAGAGCGAGTCGAAGGTCGGTATCGATGTTGATTTTTGCGACGCCGAGTTTGCCGGCCTGTGTGAGGGCTTCTTCGGGGACGCCCATGGCGTTGGGCATGGAGCCGCCGAATTTATTGATTTGTTCGATAAGTTCCTGAGGAACGGATGAACTTCCGTGCATGACGAGGGGATAGCCGGGCATGCGTTTAGTCAGGGTTTCGAGCAGATCGAATGCCAGCTTGGGAGCGGTTTTGAATTTGTAAGCGCCGTGGCTGGTACCGCAGGCGACAGCGAGGGAGTCGCAGCCTGTTTGTTTGATGAAATCTTCGGCCTGGTCGGGATCGGTGAGGAATTTGTGGAGGTCTTCTTCTTTGACACCAACGACGTCTTCTTCGATGCCGCCGAGACGACCCAGTTCGGCTTCGACGGAGACGTAGACCTTCTGGCTGTGAGCATAGTCACAGACTTGTTTGGTGAGTTTGATGTTTTCTTCGTAGGGATGGTGCGAGCCGTCGATCATGACGGAGGTGAAGCCTTCATCGATGCATTGTTTGCAGAGTTCGAAGGTATCGCCGTGGTCGAGATGTACGACGATGGGCAAGCCACTTTCCTGGACGGCGACGTTGATCAGCGCCATCAGATATTTCATATTGGCGTATTTTCTGGCGCCTTTTGAAATCTGGAGAATGAGGGGAGCATTTTTTTCCTTGCAGGCATCGACGATGCCCTGGAGGAGTTCCATGTTGTTGACGTTGAAAGCGCCAATGGCGAAGCCATTTTGATTGGCGGCTGCAAACATTTTTCGGGTGTCTACTAACGGCATTAGTATCTCCTTCAACTTTATACAGAAGTTTTCGTGAATAATAACATTGGTTTTCTTAACACCAAGGTCTACATTATAGTCGAAGGGATATGGGTGTCAATGGAAATGGGAAAATAATCCCTGCGGTGTGGCGATGTTGAATTAAACGCCCGACTGTGCGTATCGGGCGCACGATCGGGCGTTTACGGTGTTTTTTTTATTGGCACGATGTTATTTTTCGGATTCGTTCTGGTGTTCAATCTTATCGAAACGGGCTTTGTCGGCCAGGGATACGTTACCCTCGACGCGTCCATCGTCCAGCGGATTGGCAACCCGTTTTTCCAGATCACGGAACATTTGCAGCGAATCGATGATCCCTCCGATCATAAACCAGACGGTTGAAACCACACCGATGATCAAAGGAATAACGATTCCTGTTATGAAAAAATACATGCTCCAGCGTTCAGGTGGCCAAGGTGAAATCATATTCCAGATCACCGAACCGCAGAACAAGACAACGAAGCTAATAACGATCGACCAGATGAACACCGACCAGGCCAGGATCTTGTCTCCGGTGGTGTATTCGGGGGTAATGCCGATCAGTTTTTTGTATAGTCCCCGCCAGGACCATGTGGATTCTTCCACGCTGACGCTGTGGTCGTAGTTTGGATCGTCGTTGTATTTGCCGCGGTGGAGCAGGCGATCCAGGTTGTAGGGGCCTTTGTAGGTGATCCATGAGCCCAGGACGTAAGCCAGGACGCCTAAGACCATTGAGATGAAATAAATTTCCATCGAGTTGATCGGAAATTTGATGGGGTCCATGGTCCAAACGATATAGGGATGGAAAGGTTTGGAAACGGTCTCCAGGAAGTTTCCAATCGGCTCGATGTATCCCCATCGTTCCAGGCAGGGGTAAATAATGTCGGGCCAGTTTCGCTGAAAGATCAGTCCCAAGGCAGAAGTTCCCGAACCGAAGATTAACGCGCACCAGGCGCCGAAGGTGGTTCCGAAGCGGGTGTAGAGTCCGCCGACCATAATCGGGCCCGCACCGCCTAGCCAAACGCCGCACATGATGGTGATGAACATATTGATAAAGTCGAGTTGGACAAAAAACAGGGAAACCACGAAGAAAAAGACCACCGTGCCCAGGGAACAGAGTTTGAGGTAGAGCAGATGCTCTTTCATGGACATGGGATTTTTTTTCAGCGGCATGATCACGTCCTGAACGAGGGTGCTCGAAGCGTTGAAGATACGTGAGTCGTCGGTGGAAAGCAATAGCATGAACATCAGCAGGGTAAAGAGTCCCATCAATACCGGTGAGAAAACTTTTCCGAGCAGGATGGGCATCATCATCTGATAGTAAAGCGAGCGGAATTTCTGGAAAACCGAATTGGCGACGGCGTCGTCGGAATTATTTGAGCGTAATGTTTCAAGTGTGGTATTCAGGAACGGGGTATCCGGATTGTTTTCTCGAGAATAGGGCGGATCGACTCCGATCTGGTGAGAAATCGGCTCGAGAGTGGAAATATTTTCCACTACCTTTGTTCGGACTTCGGGATTTTCTATGATTTCTTCAGCGATTTTCTTTGAAAGATCGACGCGGACTTCGTGTGCCTGAGGTGTGAATCTGCCGGCATGCATGACGGTAATCACAAAAAGGGCGACCATTCCAAGCATCATGAAGGAAAAGCCGTTACGCCAGCTTCCAAGAATACCGGCCATTTTTTGTTCGTGGGCGTTTCGTCCGGCACTGGAGGCATCGTTACCGAACCAAGCTGCACGGTTAAGCACCGAAGAAACCATGGTCACGATCAGCGCAAAGAGGTTAAAGTCGCGAAGCGCCGAAACATCCATGGGGTTGAGGAAACTTTCTCCGGGAACCCGATCCAACAGCACCGGAGTGACATCGGAAAACCAGGAGATCTGGGTCAAAACGAATACGGTGAAGATAACAAAGATCGGATAGCTGATAATTCCCTGGAAACAGTCGGTGATTAACAGTGAAATTCGTCCAGCCGGCCATACAATGGCCAAAGCCATGATCAAGAGTAAGGCCACCATAACGCCATAGGTGGGTATCTCAAACCCCAAGAAGGGGATTTTGTGTGGGATTCCAAGAAAGTAAATGAAAAAGCGAACCGCCACCGCAGGACCGATGGCGTTGGTCACCATTTCCGCGAAGGTTCGGACGGCTGCGGCTACGATTCGGAAAGAACGGCTGTAGCGTTGTTCCAGGAATTGTCCGACCGAAAGCGCACGGGTCTGCCTGTATCGGTAAACACAATAGCCTGTTAATGATATAAAAATGAATAATGGAGCCATGATCGAATTCCAGAACCCAATGGCCGAACCGACCTGATAGTTTTGCTCGACCATCGCAACCAGGGTGATCACGGAAAGACTGCCAGCCAAATCACCTACACACAGGACATAACGACCGGCAACACGACCGCAGGCCAGATAGTCTGCGATGTCACGAACATATCGTTTTGAATAAAAGGCAGCGCCTATAATAAAAAGAAGCGGAACAATAACGATCAACCAACTGACTAGAGTCATCAAACAATCCTTTCTCTTGGCACAGACCTGTTTTCAACTAAAGCGAAAGTTCCTGTCTTTATTTGTGGCGTTTAAGTTTATTACGATAGCAAAATTTCATCTTTTTCACAAATCATTTTATTTTATAAATTCATCTGCGCCAATGAGGATGAAGTTTTAGTGCAAGTTATACACTTTTGATGTTAGATTATTTCTGTATTAAAAATATCGGAATCTTTGGGTGTTGAAGAAAGTCGAAACGACATGACGTAAGCAAGGAAAAAACCTTCAGCAGGCTCAGGGTCTGAAATACTAACGACATTCAATAAAAGCGTATTAACCCAAACTTCAGAGTTTTTGAATGAACCAGTTTTTCGCCAGGCGGGCTACTTCTTCCAGAGCGCCGGATTCTTCGAAGAGATGTGTGGCTCGGGGTACAATCGTCATTTCCTTTTCAACTTCAAGGCGATCGAAGGCACTTTGGTTCATTTCGATGACCGGATCATCGTACCCCCCTACAATCAAAAGTGTCGGGGCGAGAACCTGCGACAAGACGGATTCCGCCAGATCAGGACGTCCACCGCGTGAAACTACCGCTTTGATCACCTGGGGTCTTTGAACCGCTGCGACCAACGCTCCGGCGGCTCCGGTGCTTGAACCGAAGAGTCCGATGTTCAACCCCGTGGTTTCTTCATTTTCAACCAGCCAATCAATCGCATCAACCAGGCGTCCGGCCAGGAACTCGATGTTAAACCGTAATTCTCCCGTTCCCAGGTCGTAGGCTTCTTCCGATGGAGTCAAAAGGTCCATCAATAAAGTGCCCAGTCCTTCGCGTTGGAGTTCTTCCGCGACAAAACGGTTTCGGGGGCTATGCCGGCTGCTCCCGCTGCCGTGGGCAAAAAGCACAATTCCGGTTGCACCTTCGGGAATCGCTAAATTTCCTTCCAGAACGACTTGTCCCGATGGAATTTGAACTGATTTTTCGTTTATCTTATGGTTTGTTTTGGAATTCATTATTTTACTCCCATTTTATAATTTATTTTCCGTCGGCTTGATCATTTCATTCGCCTGATCGAGAAGCTCACGCACTTCTTCGTCCGAAGTCTGGGAAAAATCTTCATACCACGCCCCCACACCGTAAAAAGGTTCCGGTTTATTCAGGCAAATGATTTCGTCCGCGTGTCTCGAAAGTTCGCGGCAGGTTTCTTTCGCTCCGACAGGCACAGCGATAATAATTTTCGTCGGCGACATTTGCCGAAGCGCATGAACCGCCGCCCGCATGGAAGCCCCGGTCGCCAGACCGTCGTCAATCACCATCACAATTTTGTCGCGAATCTCAGGTCTCGGTCGATCGCCCCGGTATGCCCGTTCCCGCCGTTTTAATTCGGCGAGTTCACGTTGTGCAACCTTTTCGATGGTTTCATGAGAAATCATCAGAGCTTCCACAACATCCCGATTGATCTCCCGAACGCCCCCCGGCGCGATCGCCCCCATCGCCAATTCTTCCTGGCCTGGTGTGCCGAGTTTTCGAACGGTAAAGACATCCAGCGGCACATGCAACGCCCGAGCCACTTCGAATCCTACAGGAACCCCGCCGCGAGGCAATGCCAACACCCAAACATCATCCCGATCGGCATAGCTCATCAATTTTTTTGCTAATCGTTCACCCGCTTGTTTTCGGTTTTGAAAAATTGCGCCTATCATTTTTTTTACCCCCATTCATGCAGTACCTACACAAAATTATAAAACCAAAAGCGTATAAACTCATTCCTATTTTTGATGGAATCTTCATTAGGGCCGGTTTGTTGAAAACGAAGACGCGACGTTGTACGACCGATAAAATACGTGTTCATCTCCATTCGCGGTCGAGGCTAAAGTTCAGCATAACGATAAGCCGATGATTCCCTTACAGCAAAGTTCTTTTCTAAAATTTGCATGATGGCCGAACGAAAGGAAGCTTACAATGGTTACATCAACACGGAAAGTAGAGTTAATTGAACGAATCGGCGAATTGAATCGTTCGGCCAGGGCGGAGTTCCTGGCGGAGTTTGAAGAAGCGGAGCTTCAACAATATCTGACGAATCTCGAAACAGTTTGGGCTGATTTTCAGCAACAATATTATACTGCCTGTGAAACCACGAGTTCCACACCGGAACTGGTTCTGATGGCGGGTTAAATTTCCGGACTCATAAACATCACAGATCATACGCAACGAGAACCGGCTGAAGGAAACACCTTCCGCCGGTTCTTGTTTTTACTTATCCCTATCCACAAGTTAGGAACAATGTATACACAATTCGACGATAATCCGACGTTGAAACCATGGCTCAAAAACGATCATTTTGCCAGAAAGACATTCCCCATTGAAACAGGCCGGGCGTATTGGTTGGCTGTGCCCGACCAGGTCGAAAGTTCACTGACGGCGGCAGAAACCCGCGCAAAATCGATTCCCCACCAGCGATTGATTTTTGTCGTTCCATCCACATCGGCCAGCGGAATACCAATCTCGGCCTGCCAGCGATCCGGGAAATTTGCCACCGCTGCGCGAATCTGATTGGGCCAGCGCTCCGATGCCCTCATGCGATTGGCTTCGAGCGTTCCCCGAAACGTCAGCACGTTTCCGTTCCCTTTGACAATCACCTGATAGGCATCGAGCGGATTGAGCGAGGCGGTATTGTCCGGGTCGAGTACGACCGCGACAAGGTCTTCGCCCCACGGCATGCCCGCGCTGCACTCGACCGTATTGGCCGCGATATTGAAACGTTCATGATCGGGCTGATAACATGTAAAAGCCAAATATAAATTCCGCTCGTCATAGCCGATCTGCACCAGCGTGGGTCGCCGGGCGACGCGGTCGATTTGCCCCAGTCGCCGATCGTTAATCCCGTCGGAACGAATCGGTATAAAACCACCCGCCACCGCCGAGGGCATCTCGGGCCAATCGTCAAAATGTCCGTCGATCCGCACCATTTTGTCCAGCTTTCCCCCTGCCAACGCACAATAACGACATTCCAGATCGACCGTCGTATCGTCTTTGAGTTTGAGTTGAACCCATTGCGTGTTTACTCCAAACATTCCCAGCGCGACACCGGGCGATTGAAGTTTCAGGGTCGAACGAACAGGCCAAGCCCAGCTAAGTCCGCTGAGATTCAGAGAATCGTCCGATTGCACAACTTCGAGCGGAGATGCGATAGATTCAAATCCAATGATCCCCTTCTCGGCGCCTTCGCGAAAGTTTCTTGCCACCAGATGAAACGACCATTCGATTTTCTGGCGACCGGTCTTTACATCCGTTACATTTTTTGCGCGGACGCCCTGCGTCTCTAATGCCAATCCCTGCGCAAAGTCTCGGAACTGACTCTCGTAAAGTCGTTGCATGAGCCGATCATTTTCAACAAACGTTTTCTGTGTGGTCGGTGAAACGGAAGTCGTCTGTTGCGAGGCAGCGCTGCGAGTTCCAAGGCCGTCGAGTTCCAGGCCTGCGATCATCGGCGCAAGCATCCACGCCTGTTCCCGATTGCAAAGTCCGTCGTTTCGCACAGTCCAGATCGATCCGTCAAAAGCGTCGGCATGGGCAAATCGCACCAGGTGCTTTGTCAGCCAATCCGCCAGCTCGCCTCGACCCGCGTTCTTCAGAGCTTTAAGATACGCCGCATCCATAAGCCCGCGTTTGATCATTTTCAAGCGGATCGAACCCAGGGGCTTGTCGTAGCCGAACCACTCGCCCGGATAAATCAGAATGTTTCCGCTCCCTCGGCCATAATCCTTGATCGCCGACGCTTTTAGCCCGGGCCAATCATTCACTCTGCCAAGCATCACACCCGAGGTCTCGTATCGCCCCACCGTCCACGCGATTGCCTGGGGGAAATACGATGGATAACTTATCTTCAACGTCGGCAGCGTTCCATCCGACTTCGACAATCGCCACCATATCCTCGTACCCTGCTCGCGAAAGGCTCCGATCATCGCGGGGTCAAGCCATTTTTCTTCCGGACAAACCGCACCCGCCAAACTCATACTCGCATCGAACGATTTAAACCCAGGCCAACCCATCGGGGCAAGGTCCGTCGTTATAAATGGATGCACTAATATCGCCGGCGACTCCGACTCGCGCACCTGCTTCATCCATTCGACACTAGCGTGATAAACCGAAACCGACTCTTCGAACGAATCGCTCCAGATCGGAATCGCCACCGGGCTTCCGATCACCCCCGGACGAACGAGCGTTTCATTAAATTGGCGAAGATAATTTTTCAAAATCCGGCCATAAAGCTCGGATGAATAAGGCCCATACATCTGCGTCGATGGATAATACAAATCGGCGGGTATGGGCCAATATTGTCTGGCTCGGTTTGAATTTTTCAGTACCCCCTCCACCAGCCTGGAATAGCCTTCCCAATCAATATACATACTCGCCGGATCGGTGCCCGAAATTTTCGGAAACACACGCGTCAGCCACGGTTCGATCCCGTGCTCATCGAGCAATCGGCAATATTCGCCGATCAACTCCGCGAGTTTTTCCGTCCGCTGCCGGTCGGGCGGCAACACCAGACGATCCGATTCCCGAAGTTCGCCTATCTCGTGTTCAAGCCATATCTTCGGCGCATCCACTAATCCGAAAATATCCACTCCGGGATTCGGCAAATCGAACCCCCACGTCCGCAATCGAACCGGACGGGACATTTTTTTATTCGACCATTCGAGACGAATCTCACCCGTATACATCGCCCGGGGCGTCTTTGACGGAATATCGACTTCCACCCACAACAGGGTTTGTCCCTGTGAATTTCCCGGAATGACAAAACGCCCGTTTTCATCTGCAAAAATCGGTGCCAGCGGGTCAGGATACGATCGGCTTGTCAAAAAAGACGGTAAAATAAGTCTCGCATCATAAGCGTCATAGTTTGAAATGGGTACTTCCAACACCCGATACACTCGCCATCGTGACGGTTCGATTGGTGTTGCCCCAAGATCGTTTTTCGTCGATTCCAATGCCCGCACAAGCGTCATCGGCGAAAAGGCCAGGTTCATTTCTCCCCCATCGCCGGGTCCCGCAATGAGTTGAAACGCCACCGTCTCGCCCCCCGCTCCGTAAAGGAGAATATCCCGCGTCTCAGGATTCACCAGCAAGGGGTCTTCCGCCAGGGGAAAATGGTCCGAAAAAATCCGTTCATTCATCGGAGCCACTTTAAAATAATCATTCTCGTCCGAAACGCTCGGAGCATTCTGAGGCCCAAGGCACGATACAGGCCCAAGAGCCAGAATCATCGCCATAACTAAAAAGGGTCGCCGATATCGAGATATTAAATTATTTCCATCGAATTTCATATCCAGATGCTACACGATTCAGCCTTTTGATGCAACCGCATCGTCTATTACCCTCATCCCCCTGGTCTGCTCAAAAATCTCACACGCTGTTGAACGGGGGCTGTAATAGTGAGCGAATCAAAACACAACATTTGGCGGTATCGTAAATTTGTAGAAAGTCAGTTGGAAGTTAGAAGTTGGAAGTTAAAAACGATGTTTGACTTCGATCGCTGAGCTTGTGATTTCCGACTCAAAGCCCGACCGCCCTACCCTTAAAGATCGCACACCGGTGGCCGAATGCCGATTTTCGGAAAAATAAGCAATCCCAAAAACCATAAGCGCTTTATTTGACTGAAGATAAGAAT
>JAAZAW010000180.1 GCA_012514125.1 Phycisphaerae bacterium
CACCAGACTGATCAGTCGTGTCGAATGCAGAATCGATTTGCTCATAAACCGAAAAATCCTTTTTATCGATTTCGCCAAATCCCTTTGACGAATATTTTTTTATCTGCTATCAGAAAATTTCAGCGTAGGGTGGATTTTCTTAAATCCACCATTCATTTCAATTTCGCAAAATGGTGGGTTTCGGAAAACTCATCCTACAAAGGCTCACTTGACATCTGGATTCCCGCCTGTGCGGAAATGACAGGATGAAACAGGAACAACTATTTTTATCGACCATACTTGCCCAACTGCTTGACAACTGCGGCAAAATCCTTGGGCGGTTCAACCGTAAAATTCAACCGTTCGCCGGTTGTCGGATGATCGAACGCCAGTGTATGGGCATGAAGGGCGGTTCGCGCGATAAGCGGCTTTTCCTGTCCCTTTCGGCCTGAAGGACGATAACCTCGTTTAAAGTCCGAAAGCATCAACGGAGCCTCCGAACCGTAAAGTTTGTCCACCAATAGCGGCGTGCCCTGCGAAGCAAAATGCACGCGAACCTGGTGCATGCGCCCGGTAATCGGATGGGCCTGAACGAGCGCATATTGACGAAATTGATCCAACACGACATATTCTGTCACCGCGGATTTGCCCTTGGCTGGATCCGGCAGTACGGGGCGTTTGGCGCTGCTGGTTTTTTTGAGCGGGAGATCAATCGTTCCCTGCGGCTCGTGCACCACACCATGCACAATGGCCAGATATGTTTTTTCGACCGTCCGCGTTTCCCATTGGGGGCAGAGCTTTCGCTGAGCTTCAACCGTCTTGGCCAGGACCATCGCTCCAGAGGTATCGCGGTCGAGCCGATGCACCAGACGCAGCGGTTCAGCCAGATCGGGTAATTGCCGTTCCAGACGATCCAGCACCGTTTCTTCATGGACGAACTGCCCTCGCGTACTATCGAGTCCCGAAGGTTTATTTATAACCAGTACGTGTTCATCCTGATAAAGAATTTCTATCGGCAGGGTTTTGGACGTTTTCACCTTTTTGGCCGATTTTTTTATCGGCTCGTCCAAATCGATTTCGACTTCTTCCCAGCCTTCTTCGTCATAGTCCTGCTCGGTTAAATCTTCACCCTTTTTCAATCGCTCCAGATCTTCGCGATCAAATTTTTCCGTCTTATGTCTTTTACTCATTTTAATGTTGATCCATCATGTTCATCACTTCCGCTGATTTGGGTACTCAGCGGAAAATTTGAATTCCTTTAAATCCATTTTGTCGGTTATTTTCTTACGACCCCAGGGCCAGAGTTTCTCCCAGATCGACTTTTCCTTTTTCTGGCTCGAAGCATAGGCCGACCGGCTCTGTTTGGCGAAAAATTCCGCCTGTTCGGCGACCTGTTTTCGAAAACGCTCTTTGTCCTGCTCCGAAGCCTTGGAAGTCTCCCAGGCATTCGGAGTCGGCCTGGCGGCGTCGACTCTCACTTCTTTAACGCCGCCTTGAGGCTTGGAACAACCCGCCGCCATAAAAATCATCGGGGCCGTCAACGCAACGACCCATCGTATTGGACTGCTTATTTTCACGCTACAAAAATGTCCTTCAGAATTGGCTGGACGTAACCGACATCCTTTATTATAAAACCTATAACAACAAAAGCAATAAAGGTAAGGAATTATGCTCAAAACACCGCTTTATCAAACCCACGTCGACGCCGGCGCCCGCATGGTCGATTTCGCCGGATGGTCCATGCCCGTAATGTACACCTCCATCATTGACGAACACAACTGGACTCGCAACCACATCGGCATGTTCGACGTTTCTCACATGGGCCGACTTGAAATTGTCGGTGAAACCGCCGCTGAGAGCCTCGAATATCTCTGCACCCGCGATATGGTCGATCTCGACCCCGGCCATACCCGTTATTGCCTGATGTGCAATCAACAGGGCGGCATCCTTGACGATCTGATGGTTTCCCGCCTCGCGGACGACAAATTCTACGTTGTCTGCAACGCAGGCAACCGCACGAAGATTATCGCACACATCGAAAATTATCTCAAACCCGGCGCCACCATGACCGATCTGACCCTGCAAACCGCCATGCTGGCAATGCAGGGTCCCCAGGCGGTCGAGTTGATCAGTCAGCTCTTGCCCGGTCCTCTAAGTCAATTGGCTCGCCGATGCGTGTATGTCGATCAGTTGATGGGGATTGAGTTTATCGCCTTTAGAGGCGGATATACCGGCGAAGACGGCTATGAAGTGGTTTTTCCCGCAAATGTCGCCACACTCGCCTGGCAACAACTCCACAGCCTGAACATCGACGGCAACAGTGTCGTCAAGCCCATTGGCCTGGGCGCTCGCGATACCCTTCGCCTTGAAGCAGCCTTACCGCTTTATGGCCATGAACTTAGCGAAAACATTGATCCTCTCACCGCCGGCCTGGACTTTGCCGTCAGTTTTGAACACGATTTTATCGGCAAAGAAACCTTGCTGGCCATCAAAGCCGCGGGACCAGCCAAAACCCGTGTGGGCCTTAAACTTCAAACCCGACGCGCCGCCCGACAGGGCTTCGGCATCTTCAACGAAGACCGAAAAGTCGGTGAAATTACCAGCGGCGGATTTTCTCCGACCCTCAACACCAGTATCGCCATGGGCTATATCGATACGTCCGTAGCCAAAATCGGTGAAACCGTGCAGGTGGAAATCGGCGGCGAAAAACACGATGCCCAGATCGTCAAACTACCTTTTTACCGCAGAAAATAACCATGACTTGGCTATTTGTAAAAAAATAAAAGGGCAGGTCTAAAAAACGACCCTTTTTATTATTTGTAAAGATCTTCCAGATACTTAATTTGCCGGCGATTAGCCATTTTGCCGACCATATTCATGCGGTCGATAATGATCTTGCCGTCAAGATGATCCGTCTCATGCTGCAAAATCCTGGCCAGTAAATCCGTTGCCTGAACCTCAAAACGATTGCCCTTCACGTCCCACGCTTCGATCTTGATCTTCTGATTGCGGCGTACATTTCCATAAATTTGCGGCAACGATAAACATCCTTCTTCCGCTTCCGCCCAGCCCGAGGCCTCCAGAAACTCGATATTGATATACGCCCGATCATCTTCGGGTTGTCCTGTCGGATTGGCCACGAATACACGCAAAGGCACACCTACCTGATTGGCAGAAGTCCCACCCCCTTGTTCCGGTGCATCAGGTCGATCATTTTTAAAACCAGAAGTTCCAGATTTTCATCAAATCGTTCGACCTTCCGAGCCGTCTGACGCAAAACCGGTTGGGGATATTTGACGATCTCAAGTTGTTCTATTTGTTCCCTGGTTAATTCCACGCTTTTTCCTTTTATATATTGCAAACTGTTAATTTCTCTATAATTTTAGGCCCTTTAACAATAAAGGCAAGAGACAAAACCACCGCAAAAAAGCCTTTGACAAGATTATTCTCCCTGTTTTTAACATTTTCAGCCCCCTTATCGAGGGTCTGCAAAAGGAAACGATTCTATTAAAAACCAGGAACTCAACGATGAAATTTCATGAATGTAATTTCATCGTATTTCACTATAATACACAGCAGGGATTTTTTGTTTTTATCATTAGAAAGGATCATGATGGATCGATTTTTGAAAGAGGCGTATCTGGAGGCTCAGAAAGGATTGACCGAAGGCGGTTTGCCGATCGGGTCGGTGGTGGTTTGCGACGGTGAAATTCTCGGACGGGGACACAACCGCCGGATTCAGCGCGGCAGCGCGATTCTCCATGCCGAGATGGATGCTCTGGAAAACGCCGGTCGTCTCAAGGCCGATGTTTACAAACGCTGTACGCTCTATACGACGCTCTCGCCGTGTGTGATGTGCAGCGGGGCGATACTGTTGTATAAAATTCCCCGTATTATTATTGGCGAGCATGATAATTTCATGGGCGAAGAAGACCTGCTTCGATCTCGCGGCGTGAACGTCGAGGTGCTCAACGACCCGGATTGCATCGCGATGATGAAATCTTTCATTCAAAACAACCCCGACCTCTGGAACGAGGATATCGGCGAGGAATAAACCGTGGCAAGACGGTTTCTTTAAATCGAACCCGCAGGTTTACGGCTTTTTGTTCCTTCATGTTTCATCTCCGGCGATTCGTCTGATTTTTCGGACACCGCGATTGTACATGCAAGAAATAAAATCTAACGAAAATAGCCTGATAACTTCAATTAAAATATTCATTTAAAGTTAATATCTGCCGATAAACCTTTTAATCAATAATATTTTAGTCCTTTTTGTTTACAAGGAATAATATGAAGTTTTCAGATTGGCTTGATCGGGTGGCGGTGGGAGTTATAGGCGGTTTGATGCTCCTGGGGTGTGAACAAGATCAGAGTGAACTGGTTTTAAAGCCGCCCGAAGTGACGGTTGCAGAGCCGGTGGAACAAGAAGTCGTCGAAGCTCTGGAATTCACCGGTACGACTCAGGCGATGAATACGGTGGATATTCGTGCTCGCGTCAAGGGGTTTCTGGACAAGATTCTTTTCCAGCCCAGCGGGAGAGTCACCAAAGATCAGCTTTTATTTGTGATTGACCCGCGACAATACCAGGCGGCGGTGGATCAGGCCAAAGCGGAGCTTGACGCTCAAAAGGCCCAGCTTGAATTTGCCGCATTTGAAGTCAAACGTCTGGAAAAGCTTTCCAAAGAAGATGTCGCGGCGCAATATGAATTGGTACAGGCGGTTTCCAGACGCGACACGATCGTTGCGGCGATTGCGGCAGCGGAGGCGGCGTTCAAAAACTCTCAACTCAATCTGGAATATACCCAGGTGAAATCGCCCATTGACGGACGTATCGGCAGGAATCTGGTCGATGCGGGCAACCTGGTGGGCGAGGCGGAAAACACCCTGCTGGCGACGGTCGTTCAGGATAATCCCATTTACAGCTATTTCAGTATCAGCGAACGCGACTATCTGATGCTCAAACGAAAATTCGGCATGAAAAAGAATGCTCAAAACGATGAGTCGGTGCCCGGGAAAATCGCGCCGGCGTATCTGAGTCTTTTTGACGAGCAGGGTTTTCCGCACGAGGGATATATTGACTATTCGGATCCCCGGGTTGATTCCAACACGGGCACCCTTCAGGTAAGGGCGATTTTTCCGAACGACGATGGGCTATTGATTTCCGGTTTGTTTGCCCGAATACAGATTCCCATTGACAAGCATCGGGCGCTGCTCGTGCCGGATGTTGCGCTGGGCGCAGATCAAAGCGGACGATATCTGCTGGTCGTTAACGATAAAAATATCGTCGAATATCGGCCTGTGAAAATCGGTACACTTGTCGGCACGATGCGGGTAATCACCGAGGGAATTTGTCCGGAAGATCAAGTGATCATCAATGGGATCCAGCGAGCCAGACCCGGCAGCCCGGTCACGCCGATGCCTCTGAGTTCGTCTTCGCCGACGGCAACCTGTCCCGCACAAACCCAGGCCTCCAAATAGAGGATATCCATGTTCAGCACATTTTTTATTGATCGTCCCATTCTGGCGTCTGTGATCTCGATTCTGATTGTAATCGCGGGCGGCATTTCAATTTTCACGCTGCCGATCGCGCAATATCCCGACATCACACCACCGACGGTTATGGTTTCGACGAATTATCCCGGAGCTGATCCGAAGGTCCTTGCGGATACCGTCGCAGCACCTATCGAGCAGCAGGTCAACGGCGTTGAAGGCATGTTGTACATGTCGAGCAACTGCAACCGCGACGGTTCCTATAATCTGACAATCACCTTCAACCTTGGTACGGACATCGATATGGCGCAGGTCCTGGTGCAGAACCGCGTGAACATCGCTCAGCCGAGATTGCCTGAAGAAGTGAAACGTCAGGGCATTATTGTGAACAAACAATCCACCAATTTTGTCACTATCGGCAATCTTTATTCGCCAGACAAACGTTTCGACAATCTTTATATTGTCAATTACGCAACCTTGAATATCAAAGATGTTCTTTCGCGAATTCCAGGCGTGGGATCGGTCACGATTTTTCCCGCCAACAAAGATTACTCCATGCGCATCTGGCTCGATCCGGAAAAACTTCAGGCTCGCGGATTGACGACCAACGATGTGGTCAGCGCCATGCAGGAACAAAATGTTCAGGTCGCAGCGGGGCAGATCGGTCAATCGCCTGCTCAAGCGAATCAGACGTTTCAATATACGATTACCACCCTGGGCCGACTCAGTGACGTTGAGCAATTTGAAAATATCATCGTCAAAACCGCCCAGGGCGGGCGCATCACACGAGTGAAAGACGTCGCCCGTGTCGAGCTTGGCAGCCAGACGTATGACACGACCTCCTACATGAACGGCGCACCGAGTTGCACGATTCTTGTTTATCAGCTTCCAGGCTCAAATGCCTTGGATGTCGCCGAGCAAGTCAATAAAACAATGGCCCAGCTCAAGAAAGATTTTCCTGAAGGGTTGGATTATAAACTCAATTACGACGTCTCGGATTTTGTCAAAAGCTCTCTTGATGAAGTGATTATAACACTCGTCGAGGCATTTATTCTTGTCGCACTTGTCGTTTTCGTCTTTTTGCAGAATTTCCGAGCGATGTTGGTTCCGATCACAACGATTCCGGTTTCGCTGATCGGTGCGTTTGCGATCATGCAGATGATGGGATTTTCGATCAACACGCTCACGATGTTCGGTCTGGTGCTGGCCATCGGTATCACGGTTGATGACGCCATTGTGGTTGTCGAAGCCATCCAGCGAAAAATCGATGAGGAACATCTTTCACCTCGCGATGCCGCAATTGAGGCGATGCGGGAAATTACCGGACCGGTTATCGGCATTACGCTTGTCCTTATGGCGGTGTTTTTGCCGACCGCATTTTTGCCGGG
>JAAZAW010000181.1 GCA_012514125.1 Phycisphaerae bacterium
CAACTTTATGAAAGGGAACGTGATGAGCAAAGAGATACGGGTTGCGTTGATCGGGTTGGATACGAGTCATACGGTGGAATTTGCCAGGCGGATGCAGGCTCCGGATTGTCCTGCCGATCAGAAGGTCGCGGGGCTTCGCGCTGTGAGCTGTTTGCGATTTTCGACCCCGTTTCAAAATGAGGAGGGGCTCAATGCCAGGCAAGCAATGCTCGAAAGCTGGGGCATCAAGGTGACCCTGGATTTTGATGAGGCCGTTGCGGATTGTGACGCGATCATGATTGAGATCAATGATGCCGCGTATCATCTGGAGTATTTTACCCGTTGCGCCTCATTGGGCAAGAGCATCTTTCTGGACAAGCCCCTGGCGGATACCATCGAAAACGGTAAAAAGATTTATGATCTGACGAAATCGAAAAATCTCAAGGTATTTTCGGTCTCATCGCTTCGGTTCGTGCCGCAATTGGAGCAGGCTTGTCGCGAGATTCCTTCTCCGCAGTTTGCCACAATTTATGGACCCCTCGGCGGTGCACCGGCGGGCAGTTCGATTGTCTGGTACGGTGTCCATGCTTTCGAGATGCTCCAGCGGGCAATGGGACGCGGAGCGCAGAGCCTTCTGGTGAAAAAAGATACGGCAGGAGTTACGGCGATCGTCACCTATCCGGACAATCGGCGCGGTATTGTCGAACTTAGCAACGATGCATGGATTTATGGTGGTACGCTGCGGACCGCCGATAAGGCTTCGCCTTACGTGGTCGATATGAGTCGGGCGTATTCGGACCTGTTGATCAAAATCGAAGCTTTCTTCCGAACCGGAGTCTCGCCGGTGGACATGGATGAGACGCTGGAAGTAATGGCCATGCTCGATGCCACCCAGAAATCCAGCGATAGCGGTAAAGAAGAAAAAATTAATATTTAGAGTCTCTTTTGCTCTGTCGCGGTTGAAAACATATCATCCAAAACGCCAAAGGCCGGACCCTGAGCTTGCCGAAGGGTCTTTCATCGATAAATCGCACATGGCGACAGGTCCCTTCGGCAGGCGAAGGGACCTAATTTTTCGCCCTTTACTTGTGAAGGGCAATACTCAGGAAGACTTTATGCGAAGCTATGAAATTACTTATCCAAGTGTCAACACAGAATCTCATATCAAGAATATCACCGCGTTTGTAATCGAGCCGGACCGATTGAATGCTCATACCGGAGCGATGCTCATTACTCATGGCTGGGGTGGAAATCGTTTGGACTATCGGGAGACCATGGCGTATGCCTGCGAAGAGTTCAACCTGATTTGCCTTTCGGTCGAATTTCGTCAGAGCGGATTTGATTTCGATCCGGTTAAAGGATTGGGGGCCTACGTTCCGTATGATGCGAGCTTTTATCAGGTTTTCGATGTCCTCAATGGTTTGCGGACAATCCTGGATTTGCGTCCGGGTGTGAATCGCCGGCGATTGTTCCTCTATGGCGGAAGCCAGGGGGGGCATATTACTCTGCTCAGTACAATCTATGCTCCGCAAACATTTGCCTTCGCGTATGCCACTTCGCCGGTGACGTATATCGAGTCGCATATTCAAAAATGGGCCGGCCGTGAATTTGCCGCCTATGAATTTTCCATCCGAAACGTTATGGATCATGCCGAATTCATCGACTGTCCTTTGCGTCTGGAGCATGGAACGATCGATGATATTGTGCCCGATCATCATACACGTCTTTTGGCGGCAAAGTTGGAATCGCTCAAGAAGTCCTTTACCGTCGAATACATCGAGGGCGGCGGCCATAGTCTTGCTCCGGTGACCAGCCGTCTTGAAACATTCAAACGAATCGCTCCCGAACCCCTTAAGACACTCACGCGAGAAGGCGACGATGATTTTCTGCGAGGGTCGATTGTGGAAATTCCCTGTCAGGATCGAGTGCTGCGGATCGACTGGTCAAAACCCACCGATTCTATCGAGCTGTTTTGCTGGAAATAACAATTTGTCATAAAATGAAACTCTTGTTTCATTTTAAAGTCGACCATTGCTTATTTTGCCGGCAAGAGCTGGAACCGGGTGTTTTTGACGATTTCGTCGAAACTAATGCCGCCTCGAGTGTCTTGGATGAAATGCTCGATGATCCGCAATGTTTTTTTGCCCGGCTTGCCTGTGCCGATGATTTTATCTTCGAGTTTGATGATCGGGCGAATTTCATAGCCGCTGCTGGCGGTAAACAATTCTTCCGCTTCAAACGCTTCTTTAATTGAAATCGGCCGTTCGATGATCTCGATATCAAGCCGTTCGGCAATGGCCAGTATTGCTTGTCGTGTCACGCTCGGCAGGATGAGATTGTCGAGTTGTCGGGTGACAAGTTTGCCGTCAAGAATACCGAAAAATCCCGACGATGCGCCCTCGTTAATAAAATCGCCCGTGGTGAACAGTGCCTCGGATGCGCCGCGCCGGGCGGCTTCCTGAGAGGCCATCACGTTGGGCAGGAGGTTCAGCGATTTGATATCGCACCGCTTCCAGCGGATGTCTTCGTATAGAATCGTCGCAATACCCTCTTCAACATAATGCCGATTGTCCGGAGCCGGTTTGACGTACAGAAAAAACTGCGGCTCGGTCATATCCGCGGGCGGCACATGCGTTCGCATCGCGCAGCCGCGGGTTATCTGAAAATAAATCATCGCGTTCGGAATCTTCGCTGCATCAAACGCCTGATAAATCCACCCGCGAATCTGTTCCAGATCGACGTTGTTAATGGCGATTTCCTTCAGGCTTCGAACGAATCGGCGAAAATGCTGATCGAACCCCCAAAGTTTTCCGTTATATGACTGAATGACTTCGTAAATTCCGTCGCCGAAGTAATAGCCCCGATCCCAAGCTGAAACTTGAGCATCCTGGGGGGGAATTATCTTTCCCTGTATCATTACCAGTGTCATTGATGTATCTGCCTATAAAATCGAATATATCTCTGTTGATATTATCGACCGCAGGGAAGTGATTTGATAAATCTTTATCGGGCGGTTGCGTGAAATTAACAGGGAAAGCCCGATTGAAAATCATCAAGCGGGTTCATTGACTTGTCGATACAGACAATGTCGGAGGTCAGGTGTTTAGGTGTTTTTTATGAAAAGGACAGGAAATGCAGAAGTTTTATTTCTTTATCAATTTTTCGATCATAGGGTTAACTTTTCTTACCGGTTGTTCGACTCAACGACAGATGGTTCCCGATCTTCCGGGTCGGCATGGTGTGGTTTATTATCTTGACGGTGCGGGCGGAGGGAGTGTGATTACCGATTGGGGCAGGGGTGTTAAGGCGGGTCTTGAGGAAGGGGGGTACCAGGGGGAGTTTATCGAATATAAATGGCAGACCGGTCTTGGCGTATTGGCGGATCAGGATTCTTCGGTGGAATACAAAAAGGCCCAGGCAGCCAAACTGGCGCAGAGGATTGTTGATTATGTCGAATCTCATCCGGGCGATCCGGTAAATCTTGTGGGTTTGTCGGCGGGAACCGCGGTGGCGATTTATACGCTCGAAGCCTTGCCGACCTGGTGTACGGTGGATGTTGTCATTCTGCTCGGTTCGAGTATCGATGCTCATTATAATCTGACCAACGCCCTTGAACGGGTGGAGGATGATTTGTATGTCTTTACTTCGCCTAAAGATGGTGTGCTGGGGTTGCTCGTGCCGATTTCCGGCACCGCCGACCGTCAATTCTCGGGCCGCGAGGTTGCGGGAATCAAAGGTTTTATCATGCCGCCGGATTTGGATGCGCAAGCTCGCGTATCGTACAGCAAAGTTATCAATGTTCACTGGCAGCAGGGGTTTGCCAAGACGGGCAATCGCGGTGGTCATACCGGCGGAACACATCCCAGGTTTGTCGCTCAATATCTGACACCGCTATTGATTCCTGAAGGTCCAAGAACGATGTACGCCAAGCATCCTGAATTGGTTTCAACGACGAAATAATTTTATTATCGTCGGGAAAAGATGGGGCGGGTTCCGAACTTGAATCTGAGATGAGTTGTTGGGAAGCTATGATAGAGGTAATCCATAGAACGGATACCCAAGAGAATCATCAACACAATTTCTCAATTATTAACATCTTCATTAATTATATGGCAACAAAAGCACATCGAAAATCATGAAGAGCTGATCGTCTTTTCACAACTGTCGATCAATTTTGTACGATAGTTGATCAACTTTCCATTGATACTTTGTAACTCCTCAGTCTTTTATGGCGTGGATAGATATGGTTCTGAGGGATACCCGCAAATATCTTTCTCGTCCATTGCCTTACGGAAAACACTTCAAATTAGAATAAACAGTTTGCCATAAAAGACTGAGGGGTTACCATACTTTTTCTTGCGTATATCCAAATTCTGGTCTTTGTGAAGTGAATTTCAAAACAAGAAAGCCAAAAAGAAAAAAGCCTTGCTTTTTTTGACAACATATAGTATAAATATGTTGTTGAAAGTTGGCAGGTTCTGAATAGGGGGCGATGGAAGGCTATTGAAGAGAAAGACGATCCGATGTGGATCATTTGAAATTAGACAATTCAAGACAAGGAGAGATTACGATGACGCGAACGATGGTTGTGCTGATGGGTGTATGTCTGTTGGTTGGGACGGGGCTGGCCAATGCCGATTTTATTCTTTATCAGAATGATTTCAGCAGTGGGGTAGAGTGTCAGAGTATTTCAGACCAGGGTTGGGCCAATGCCGCGAAGATTGTGTATAATGCAGGAGTGGCTTACCGAAATGCACAAGGAACCGGTTATGGGCCGGGCGGAGATACGGAATCGCTCTCGAGTGAGCTGGCGTTTTCGCATGTAATTATGGAAGGGGAAGTCATAACAC
>JAAZAW010000182.1 GCA_012514125.1 Phycisphaerae bacterium
AACCGTTGGCCGGGCGGTTTCTCGCCCGTTGTCAGGCTGTCATCGACGCTTACGAAGATCAACAGAAGAATGTGAATACGACCCAATCGGTGGAAATCCACGTGGTTTGTCTGGGCGATCTGGTGTTCGCCACCAATCCGTTTGAATTATTTCTGGATTACGGGATGAGAATCCAGTCGAGAAGCCCTGCAACACAGACCTTTATCATTCAACTGGCAGGCAAGGGTCTTGCCTGGGGAAGCAGTTATCTGGCGACAGAGCGGGCGGAAAAGGGCGGCGGATACAGCGCCAGCGTGTACTGCAACAAAATCGGCTCGAAAGGGGGCAATGAGCTTGTCGAAGCGACCCTTTCCGCTATCGAGGATTTGTTCCGGATTCAACCGGAAGATTTAGCCAAGGGGGTATCCTGGCCTAAGGAATGGACGGTGTTTTTCCCGTCGGCACTTAACGCTCCGGCCCCTTCGCAAGACAGCTTACAGAGGATTCCTGAACATCTCGCCCTGGGCGATGAAACCCTTGAGGCGCAGAAGGTGGTTTCCAAAGACGGCAAGTTCGATTTTGCACCTCTTTTTGGAGGCCCGAAGGAAGGCAAAACCGCCTACGTCTATCTGGTAGTGGATTCGCCGGAAGATCAGACGACGTTGCTGGGCTTCGGCGCCGACTGGTGGATGGAGGTATGGCTCAACGGTCAGCGTATTCTTGACACGACGCAAACCGGAAATGTCGCCTGGCCGCCTTCCATTGGCGACCATCTCGTGAAGGTCAAACTTCGCCGGGGAACCAATATCCTGGCGGTTCGATTGATCAGTGGTACGGGTGGGTCCGTTCTTGCCATCGGCGGCCCGGATGAGTTGCTGGCCGGAAAGGTTCTTGATTGTCACGTGGCGGATGGATTGAAATAGTGTATTTTCGGCGATTTGAAAAAAACGGGGTGGATTTATGAAAATCCACCCCGAAAGCGTCATTTGTATCTTGTTTGAGGCTTTTACAGCCAGCCACGATCTTTCATTGCTTCGACGACTTCCTGAACGGCTTTTACTTCCGCCGCCAGTCGATACGGAATTTTCTTTTCTGCGGCGATAGCGATGACCTCTTTAAACGAATCGGTGATGGCCGAGTCGATGACCTGATAGGTTTCTTCTCTGGGGGTGAGCGATCCGGAGCGTGCCTGTCGCCATTCGACGTAGGACGCTATCACGCCGCCGGCGTTGGCGAGGATGTCCGGCAGGATGATCGTGCCGCGCTCGTTTAAAATCTCCTCAGCCTCCGGTGTGACCGGATTGTTGGCCGCTTCGACGATGTATTTGGCTTCGATTTTATGTGCATTATTTTTTGTGATAATGCCTCCGGCGGCGGCAGGGATGAGGATATCGACCGGCTGTTCGAGCAGTTCGTCGCGTTTGATCTTCGTGCAGTCGATACACGAAGCCAGATTATTACCGTTGATACAGAAATCTTTTTTAAGTTTATGGGTATCGATGCCCTGAGGCAGGAAGCAGGCTCCGGTGATATCGCTGATTCCGGTGACCTTAAAGCCCAGCGAATGCAGGAAATACGCCGTCCACGATCCGACGTTGCCGAACCCCTGAACCGCAACGGTCGTTTTGGCGGGGTCCAGACGATGTTGTTGGGCCATCAGGCTTGTCGCGGTGGCAACCCCTCTTCCGGTGGCTTCTTCACGTCCGGGCAGACCCCCGACGCGGGGAGGTTTACCGGTGACGCATTCAAGGATATGTGTTTCACCGAAGATGGTGGCCATGTCATGGGCATCGGTTCCCATGTCCGGCGCGGGGATGTAGTCGCCGCAATTGAGTTCGTTTCGGATCAGGTGAACCAGTTCTTTAACGAGGACTGTTTTTTCCGCCCGCGTAAATCCAAGGGTATCCACCATTACGCCCGTTTTCCCGCCGCCGAAAGGAATCCCTACCAGCGCCGTCTTCCAGACCATCAGTTCGGCGAGTTTTCGCGTTTCAAGGAGATTGACTTCGGGATGGAAACGGATGCCGCCTTTGGCCGGTCCGCGAGCGGTATTATACAGACAAACGTATGCCGTTGTTTGGATGTGTTTCTCCTGGTTGACACGAATATTGATCGCGAGCGTGATTTCTTTTTCCGGCCTTTCGAGCAAACACACCGCCGTCGATGGAATATCGATAAATTGTCCGATCCGCTTGAGGTCCATTTGAAGCTCCTTGTTAAGCCAAGTTTGAATTAAGAACATTCATGTCAAACATAATATAATCTAATATTCGGATTTCTGTCAACTTTTCTCTATTTAAAAATATTGAAGAATTTACCGTGCGAGTTGTCTTTTTATGTGTGATCGGTGTAAAATATTCCCTACGTTATGTTTGAATTGGGCAGGGAAGGCAAAAAAGTTGTTTCGACGATCGACGACCTTTTGAGCGCAGCAGGGGCTGTAACGGTCGAAGGGCTGTGGGGAAGCTCTGCGCCGTTTCTGGCGGGGCATATCGTTTCCCGCATGCCGAGACATACGCTCTATATTACCGCCCATATCGATCAGGCGGACCGCCTCCAGGAAGACCTTGAAACCTTTTCCGGCAGAGTGGTCGACGTGCTGCCGGGCTGGGAAAGTTCGCGGCCTGAATTGCTGTTGGGTGATGAAATCGCCGCGGAACGTCTTGAGGTCTTGACCCGTTTGACCAAAGCGGTGATGGAAGGCACGCCGACGATACTGGTCGCGCCGGTTCAGGCCCTGATGTTCCCGACGCCCATGCGTGAAACACTGCTTGCCAACAGCTTGACGATAGCTCCGGAGTTGACGATTGAAATTGATGTTTTTGCACAATGGCTTGTCGAACGCGGCTATCAGAGGCTTGATCAGGTCGAGCAGCCCGGCGATTTTTCCATTCGCGGGGATATTGTCGATATTTATCCGAGCGGCGTGGGTTATCCGGTTCGCTGCGATTTTTTCGGGGATCAGATCGAAGCCATTCGTCGTTTCGACCCGGCGAGCAAACGTTCGCATGAAACCCTGAATACCTTTACGATCAACGCCTTGCCGGAGTTTATGGAAAAACAAGAGTCGTGCATATTTTTGGATCATTTGCCGGCCGACACCCTGATTTTCTGGCATGAACCCATCGAAGTATCGGAGGTGGCCCGAACGTTTTTGCATCGGCTGGCGGACCCGGTGGGGATGTATCCATACGAGGCGATTTTTTCCCGTGCGAAAGCGTTTCATCAGGTTTCGCTCGTGCGTTTCATGGCGGAATTTTCCAAAGAGCGCGTCCGGGTCGATATCTCGCCGTTACCGAAGTTTGAGACTCAGGCGAATCAGGCTCTGGATCAGCTTCTGGCTCTGAGCCGCGAACTTCCTAAAATTTATATCTTCTGCGATAACGCCGCCCAGCGCGATCGGCTGGCGGAACTTCTTTCATCCAAAGACGCTGCGTGGATGGATCGAATCGTTCTGGTGGACGGCCTGCTGGATCATGGGTTTATCTGGCCTGCCGAGGGGTTCGCGTGCATAGGCGATCAGGAATTGTTCCATCGTTATGAGTATCGCCATCGTCTGCGACGCAGATCGACGGTTCGCACGGTGGATAATTTCCTGGAACTCGATCACGGCGATTACGTCGTCCACGTCAATCACGGTATCGGCAGGTTTCAGGGCTTGCAGACGAAAAAAGGCATCAACGGCCGAACCGAAGAGTATTTGGCCATTCAATACGCCGACAAAGCCGTCGTCCAGGTTCCGGTGGGGCAGATGGACCTAGTGCAAAAATACGTCGGTGGTTTCAGGGGGCATCCGCCGCTGAGCAAACCCGGTTCCAAGGCCTGGCAAAATGCCAAGCAACGCGTTATCGAAGCCGTTTCGGACCTGGCCCAGGAGATGCTCGAAGTGCAAGCCAAACGCGAAACGTTGGGCGGTATCGTTTTTCCGCCCGATAACGACTGGCAAAAGCAGATGGAAGAAGCGTTCATTTATCAGGAGACCGAAGATCAGCTTTTGGCGGTTCGCGATATCAAGCTTGACATGATGAAGCCTCGGGCGATGGATCGGCTGCTCTGCGGCGACGTCGGCTATGGTAAAACCGAAATCGCCATTCGCGCAGCCTTCAAAGCCGTCACCGCGGGTTATCAGGTAGCGGTGCTCGTACCGACGACGATCCTGGCAGAACAGCATTATCGTACTTTTAAGGAGCGATTGGCGGATTTTCCCTTTACCATCGATTTTCTTAACCGATTCCGCACGAAATCCGAACAGGCGATTACCACCGCCAAAGCCATCGACGGCAAGATCGATATTCTCATCGGCACACACCGCATTCTCAGCGACGATGTGCAATTTGCCAACCTCGGCCTCGTCATCGTCGATGAAGAACAGCGTTTTGGTGTCATGCACAAGGAACGGCTCAAAAAAATGCGGGCGACGGTCGATGTCCTGACTCTCACCGCCACGCCCATTCCGCGAACGCTTCACATGTCGCTTATCGGGCTTCGCGATATCAGCACCCTTACCACGCCGCCCCTGGATCGCCGGTCGATTCAGACCGAAATACGAAAATTCGACCTCTCGCTGATTCGGCAGGGCATTTTACGCGAGCTGAATCGGGGCGGGCAGGTCTTTTTCGTTCATAACCTGGTCCATAATATCGAATCGCTCGCCGATCAGCTTCGTCAGGCGGTTCCCGAAGCGCGATTTATTGTCGGGCACGGACAAATGAAGGAACGCGAGCTTGAACGTGTGATGATGAAATTCCTCAATCGCGAGGCAGACGTTCTTGTGAGCACGACGATCATCGAAAGCGGCGTCGATATTCCTTCCGCCAATACGATGTTCATCAATAACGCCGACCGATTCGGCCTGGCCGAACTGCATCAGCTTCGCGGAAGGGTCGGGCGATATAAATATCGCGCCTACGCGTATCTTCTTTTACCGGAAAAACGTCCAATCACCCCCATTGCCGAACGCCGTTTGCGGGCTGTCGAGGAATATTCCGAACTCGGCGCCGGTTTCCGTATCGCCATGCGCGATCTTGAGATCCGCGGCGCGGGCAACATCCTTGGGCCGGAACAATCAGGGCACATCGCCGCCGTCGGTTATGAGCTTTATTGCGATTTATTGTCCGGCGCGGTTCGTCGAATGAAAAATCAGGAGCCTCAAACCGTTCGCAAAGCCAATATCGATCTGGCCCTGTCGGGATTTATCCCCACGCGATACATCGGCTCGGATCGCCAGCGATTGGAAATTTACCGCCGGCTTGCCCAGTCTCAGTCCGTCAGCGAAATCAATCAGCTCGAAAAGGATATTCGTGATATTTTCGGCTCAAAGATTCCGCAAGAGGTCTCCCTCATGCTCGACCTGGCGCGTATTCGTCTTCTGGCAGGGTTATGGTCCATCAAATCAATCGTCCGGCGCGATGAAGAAATTATCTTCACACTCACGGACCCCAAGGCAGGGCAGGAAATTTTCAATCGAATCCACATTCAACCGCGTTTCTTCGAACCGACCGAAGTCCATCTTCCGTTGCCGCCGCGTTATATGGAACCCAAAACCCTTATCCGTATCCTCTTTAAGATGCTCGAACATCACCCCCAAACCGATTAGCCTCAAAATCCGGTTGTTTCCTTCAACATGACGGCGAGATAAATTCAAGGGGGCATTCACAAAACGAACAAGTTTAGCTTAAGCAATATAATTATATCCTCTTAATACGAAAGCCGGTGATTTCCCCGGCAAGATAATGCCTATTGTTCCCGAATCTTTTTGACGATATAATAAATAGTATGGAAGCTGATACACAGGTCATCCTGGTGCTCAAGCTGGCTTTAAATATCGCTCCGCCGGCTTTGTATTTCGTTATTCTCGGGTTGGTGAACAGTCAATCGAGACCCAGCCTCATCACGTCCCGCCGGGATTGGATTGCCCTGATGGTCGTTTTTTTCCCGGTCATGCTTTATCCGGCTCTCTGGCTCGCCACGGCAGGGCATATCCTGTCCGGTGCGATCACGATAATTCTTGCCGTGATCGGAATTTATCTGTCGTTGCCCAGATTCGATAGCGGATGGGTGGTGTATAATTGCTCGCGTTTGCGTGTGGTCAGGTCGCTCCTTGGGGCTTTGGACGATTGCGGTATGAACTATGAATGCCGAGACGACGATCACATTTATCTGCCGGAACAGGACATCGAGCTTGGCCTTTCCGGGCTGCCGATTCTTAGAAATACCACCGTTTCCATTTCATCCGACGGTTCGGCGCCCCAGGCGATTCAAGAGCTTGAAGCCCGCTTTCGTTATCGGCTTGAAAATATCGAATGTGTCATGAATCCTTCCGGTCCCGCCATGTTGCTTGCCGGCACAGCCATGCTGGTTTTGCCGCTCTTGATGATGGTGCGTCACATGGATGCCTTCGTTCGCGTGGTCAGTGACTTTTTGCCTTTTTAACTTGAATATCATGCCCAAAAATATTCCGACAACGTTGATCGACCCCGCCAAGTCTATTGATCTTTCCCGGCAAGAAAATTTTCTGGTTTTAGGTGACTGCTTATCCGTCCTGGAGACATTACCGGCAAAATCTCTGGACCTGATTTACGTCGATCCGCCGTTTTGTACGCAAAGCTCCCGAACGCGGACCAATGGCGATCACCATTATCCGGATTACTGGCCCGGCGGCCTTCGGGAATTTCTGGAATTTCTTACCGTTCGCCTCGAACACTTTCACCGAGTGCTTAAAGACACGGGTTCCCTTTTCGTTCATCTCGACTATCGCAGCGTTCATTATATCAAAATCGAACTCGATCGCATTTTCGGCGAGGAAAATTTCCTCAATGAAATCATCTGGTCTTATCGAACCGGCGGCTTGTCGAAAAAATGGTTCGCCCGCAAACATCAGACAATTTTGTGCTATGCCAGGAAAAACGGCAGCCATAAATTCAACCCCATCCGTGAAGGGCAATTTCGCACCGACGGTTTGAACTATGACGAAGACGGCCGACCGTATAAAACCACAAAAAAAGGCAGACTTTATTTCAATCCGGATGGTCCGACGCTCACCGACGTCTGGGAAATTCCATTTCTGAGCACTGTAAGCCGCGAACGCACAGGTTATCCCGATCAAAAACCTTTGGCGCTGGTCGAACGTATTATTCGTGCCGCCAGCGATGAAGGCGACCGGGTGGCAGACTTTTTCGCCGGTTCGGGCACGACAGCGATGGCGGCCCGGAATCTTAATCGTCTTTTCCTGGCTGTCGACATCAACCCTGCCGCGATCACGCTTGCCCGGCAGCGTCTGGGCCAGGCGTAATCCTGGACTATGGGCGGTGGTCAGAACCCTGGCGATATTATCAATTGCTTGCAAACGCCGAAATCCTTTCTACAATAAAATGGTTTATTAATCACCACAGGAAACGGAACGAATGATGAAAAAAATCGGTGTAACAATCGAAAAAAGTCCTTCGGATTGGCAGATCATTCAGCGGGATGAATATGGCTTGGGTGAATTCACGATCGGCGGAACCTGGGCCACCGATCAAAAACAATTTTGGGTTCAGGCTCGTCTCGTCGATGAACAGACCAATGCTCCGGTCACTGGGCATCACGACTGGCGTGATGCCGTCCTGGATATCGCAAACGAGAAGTTCACCCTGACTTTTACCCAAATTCCCGCCGGCGGACTTTATCGTGTCGAAACACGCATTAAAAGACCTTTTGCCGACGACCCCCGCGCGCTTCGCGGCGATTATATCCATCATCTGGGCGTTGGAGATATCTATATTGTTGCAGGTCAGAGCAATGCCTCCGGCACCGGTAAAGGCCCGGTCCTCGATGGTCCGCAGCTTGGAGTTCATGTCTTCGCCAACGACGAACAATGGAAGCTGGCGACGCATCCGCTCGAAGATGCCACACGTACGCTTCATCCGATCACGATCACGGGAATTTTTCACGGGCATAGTCCCTGGCTGGCGTTCGGTAAACGCATTTTATCCGCGACGGGCATTCCGGTGGGGCTGATCCCAACGGCGCTGGGCGGATGTGCCATTTCGATGTGGGTAACCGATGCGGGCGAACCGGGGGTGCTCTTTGATAACATGATGGGCATGGTAACCAAAGCCGGCGGCAAAGTCGCGGGCGTCCTCTGGCATCAGGGGGAATCCGATGCCCACTCCGAAGGAGTGGAACTTTATCCTCAGCGATTCGAAAAACTCGTCACCCTGTTGAGAAAAAAACTCCACAAGCCGGATTTGCCCATTTTCACAGGGCAGCTTAACCGTGTCATTTCAGATCAGCAAACTCCATGCCCCTGGAGCCGGATGCGGGAAATTCAACGCAGGCTTGCTCGACAAATTGAACGCGTATATATGGCTGTGACAATCGATTGCTCCATGTCCGACGAAATTCATAACAATGCCGCCGGTTGTGTGCTCGCCGGTGAACGTTACGCCGACCTGGCATTAAAATATGTCTATGCCAAGCCTGTCCAGGCCCATTGCCCGGAACCTTGTGATGTGCGTTTTGACGGTTCGGCTCGACAAATGATCAAGATACGATTTGTGAATGTGTCCGGCGATTGGACGCCCAACCGCATAACTGAAAGCTTCCGTGTTGAGGATGAATCCGGTGTGATCCCGATTGAAAAAGTCGATCTCGGTACGGGCGGCGAGGTCCATATTCATCTGTCCCGACCGGCGGGAGGATCGCCCATGCTTCACGCCCTCCATGGCGTGAATCCGACCATCACACTGCGCGACGATAGTTGCAGGCCTGTAACACCGTTTTCATTACCTGTTTTATAAGAAAGTCCGGCTCTGAGGTTCGCTGGTTGTCTTATAAATCCATGTGTCCCATACCAGGAGAAACCGCTTGACATCGTTCACGGATGTGCTATGTTCAACATAGCGAAACGATTTACAGAGTAAAATGGGGTTTTCTTGGGCGGGGGATGACGATGACGGATAACGAACAGGTAATCGCGCACGTGGACGATTTGCAGGATGGGCAGATGAAGGAAATCGACCTGGGCGAACGAAGTATCCTTCTGGCTCGTGTCGATGGGCAATATTATGCCTTGGGCGCTCATTGTTCTCACTATGGCGGACCGCTGGCCAAAGGTGTTCTCAGTGACCATCATGTGATTTGTCCCTGGCATCAAACTTATTTCGATATTGTCACGGGAAATGTCGAAGAGCCGCCCGGTTTAAATGCCGTTCGTCACTACGACTTGCGTATCGAAGGCCAGGATGTAATCGTGACAATTCCGGAAGATATTTCCAACGGCCCGGCGATGGAAATGGGGGGCTACAGTCCTGAACTCGACCGTCGTACTTTCGTCATTATCGGCGGTGGGGCGGCGGGAAATATGGCTGCGGAAACGCTCCGCCGGGACGGCTTTCATGGACGAATTGTCTTGGTAACCCGCGAAAAACGCGTCCCTTACGACAGACCTCACCTGAGCAAAGGATACATTCGCGAACGCGCCAATCCCTATCCGCCCTTGCTGCGTTCATCGCGGTTTTATATGGATCACGATATCGAAATTCTCTTCGACCGAACCGTCATCAAACTCGATCCAGTAACTCGAACCCTCCATTTTTCCGATTCCACCGACCTTCATTATAACTCGGTTCTCATCGCGACAGGCGCGATTCCTAAACGCCTGAATGTTCCAGACTCCGAGAAGTTGAATATCTTCACCCTCAGGAGTTTTGACGACGCCTGCGAACTGGTTCAGGCCTTCGACCGCAGCAAAAAAATCCTGATCGTCGGAACGGGGTTCATCGGCATGGAAGTCGCATCGGGTCTTTGCGATCGTGGTTTGGATGTGACGGTTGTATCGCTCGAAAAAATCCCCATGCAGCGAACCTTCGGCTCGGAAATTGGCCGAATGCTCCAGGAACTTCATGAAAGTCGCAGTGTACAATTCGAACTCGAAGCAACCGTCGATCATTTCACGGGCGATGACGAAGTTCGCTCTGCCGTCCTGACCAATGGTAAATCCATCGATGCCGACGTGGTGCTCCTGGCCATAGGGGTTACACCCGCGACAAACTTCATTCAGGGGCTGCCCATCAATCCCGACGGCAGTCTCAATGTCGATCGTCAGTTGCGAGTGACCAATAATTGCTTTGCCGCGGGCGATGTCGCTCGTTTTATCGATTGGCGCACCGATTCTCCTGTTCGTATCGAACACTGGCGCACCGCTCAACAGCAGGGCCGATGCGCCGCCCACAACATGATGGGTAAAAACGTGGATTTTGCCCCCGTGCCTTTCTTCTGGACCCACCAGGCGAAAATTTCTCTCCAATACGTCGGGTACACCGACCGCTGGGACGAGATTATTTTTCATGGCCGTCCCGAAGATCAGGATTTCATCGCTTTTTACGTCAAAGAAGGTCAAGTCCTCGCCGCTGCGGGGTTAAATCAAAATATTAAAATGGCGGCGCTGGCGGAATTGATGCGAAACAATCAAACACCCGCGCCCGAAGACCTTCGCCGGGGCGAAACCGACTTCGTCGAACAAGTAAAACCCGTTTATGCGGAAAACCGATAAGACACCTTGGTTAAAAGCACCGAGGATTCATCCATATGTTTACCCAACAAGGTCAGGGATCATTTTTTCGCCACCAGCTTACCGCACCATATAACTGCGCCGTACCGCCAAGTTTTCCTACGCAGACCAAAGGCGGACATTTCATCTTCTGTAAGACCGCTTTTAGTGACATTTCAAAAAGGTCGAACGATTTGGCAATTTGCCCGCCGAAAATAATGATCTGCGCCGCCAATTGCTGAGCCAACGGCATGAGCACATTTCCCAGATCTTCGCCAAACTGGTCGAAAACCGCCCTCGCCTCCGCGTCGCCCCGAAATGCAGCCTCTGCGATTCCCTTCACACCGTTGCTCGCATCATAAGCGGGGCGACAGGCCCTGTATCGCGCAAGTAACGCTCTGCTGGAAACCGAATCTTCGACAATCCCACCCTGATAAGGTTTATTCCATAAACTCACCTCATCCGCCGGACTGCCCAGGGCATCAACGAGAACTTCGCCTTCCACGCTCGCCGCTACACCAATGCCCGTTCCCAGCGTCACACCGATCACATGTGAGAATCCTTCTCCTGCTCCTCGCCACGTCTCGCCGATCACAAAGGCATTCGCGTCATGACAGAATCGAACCGGCACCGACGCCGTTTCCGGCAATCGCTTGTGAAGTTCAGCCGAAAGATCGAGGCCGTAAATGCTCGCGAATTTATGCGTCATTAAACTGATGCCTCGGTTGTAATCGAAGGGGCCGGGCATCGCGATGCCGATTCCGTCGATTTCCGCCAAACCTGAAACTTCCCGAGCCTTGTGAACTCCCGCTTCGACGGCACTGGAAAAACTGTGAATAATGGTTTCCATGGCTCCGTTTGAGTCTACCGTCACCGGTCGAATCTCCACCACGTCGCCCGAGTTCCCAATCAAACCCGATTTGATGAAGGTTCCACCGATATCCAGTGCCAGAACATACCTTTCCCCGGCAATGCCGTTTCGCTCATCCATGGTGTATCTCCCGGTTTATAATAGATGTCTTCGGACGAATTTCGTTTAACTGGCGGGATGAGTGAATTCAATCGCCTTGACTTCGACACCCTCGATAGCGTTGAGTTTATCCATCAGCTCATAAGCCTTTGTCTCATCGCCGAACATCTCCAGCAACATCAACCCATTCGTCGAGCAAACGCTATCGCTCACTTCATGAAGCCCAAGCCGGGTCTTGATATAACAACCAAATTCGCTGAAAAGTTTCTGAACCTGTGGAACATGAGCCAGACGTTCGGTCACATGAACACCCAGAATGATATGTTTCGGTTTTACCATCGCATTCTCCTGAAAAAAAGTTTATCAAAAATATGTTTACCAACTTATTATTGAATCTGAATCTCACCGCAAATTCATCATCGCCGACCATTTTCACGGCAGACGGATCGTCCATCCGGCTCATTTCTTTCTTGACTTCGCCTTCAGAATAATCGGATTGGTCCACGCCCGATTTCCGCTGCGATCGACCACCTCCGCCCGCAAATATTGAACCTCGTCGGGAACTTCATACCGTCCCGAGACCATCTCTTTTTCACCGTCGGCATAAAAACTTCGGCCAAAATATTTCTGCGCAATAAAATGAATCTCGACCGCGGGTGAACACCGAATAAAAGCCACCTTGTCTTTGATCATGAAACTTTCAATGATCGGACCGCAGGAACTATAGTAACAGCCGGTTCGCAACGCATTGAGCACCGATCGAATCGACAAACTTCGGGCCTTGATCATTGTCCAGCCCATAAAAATATCTCTGCCCTGGTGCGCATCGTCCACCGCCATTGCCGGCAGATATCGTCCATACGTCAACAGGTCGTCCCACTGAACCGAACTGCACGCCTTGCCGATTTTGCTCGCTGTCGCGTTATACACCTCGATGCCGATATACCCGTCGATCGCCAGCAGGTGGTTGATATTAAATCCGTTCCAGTAGGGATGGGCCAATATCACCTCACCGCTCGCTTTTTTCACCAGGTCGATACGGGTCTCGACACTGCAATTTTCCGGAAACGAAAATCCCGTCGGAATGTTTAGGCAAACCAGATGATATAACTCCGATTCGAACGGGCAGGGGGGGTGGGTTTCCATTCCGCTGATCACCAGGAAATCTTTTTCACAAAATGCCGACACATCGCTGGTCACATCATGATCCGTCACCGCCAAAATGCTGTACCCCCGGTCGCGATATTGTTGGGCACGAATTTCCAGCGATACATTTCCGTCCGATGCCGTTGTATGCGTATGAAAATTCGCCTTGAACCATTTCCCAGACTGTTGAAATGGATTGACCAGATCGCCGGCATGTTCTTTTGGGCGAATTGCCTTAATCATATTTTTTACCATACAAGTGTACGTTAATATCTGCTGAACTATCCCCGATTTTACACAAACCCGTCAAAAAGGCAATCACTGATTCAGGAATGAAAACGCTTCAGCTATTGTCAAATTACGCAGGCAAAAACACAGGTGGGTGGGAATTCATAAGGATAGGAATGCGTAAAATACCAGACCAAAATAAAAAACGGACAACTCGGTAAAAAGTCGTCCGTTTAAAAGTTTGGATTGCTCGACGCTATGGAATAAACTATTGTGCCCCCGTCGCCGGTGTAACGTCGGTCGGATTCGAGGTGGCGTTGGGATACCAATAGTTCGGACCGCACATGCCCGGATAGGTGCAAAGCGGGTCCAGATCATAGTTCGGACCATTCGGTATCTGGTCGGCGTTACTGATACCCTGATAATCGACTATACCGAGCTGATCGCAATTAATCAGCGAGCAAACATCGACATTATTGGAGATAAAATCGCAACCTGACAGGAATGTCACATTGAATAATGCAAAAAACGTTAGAAGTAAAACTTTGGTTTTCATTGAAGCCCTTCCGTTACCACAAAGGTTGTTCATTTCAAATTCAATACTAAAATGAGAGTCCCGCTAAAGGATTATTTCCACCGGTATTTGTATCGGTTGTCGTCGTATCGATCGGTTGTGTCGTTCGTGTCGTTCGTTCACATTGAAGGAACATGCAGGGATCGATATATTGCGGGTCTTCGCAATTCAAAAAATCGCAGGGCCGAATGGTTTGAATCACACCGTTGACCGCACTTGTGGCACAAGTTGACAACGGAACCACGAAAAGGCCTGCCGACAGGGCCATCATCCAGTTTAAAAGCTTACGTCGCATAATCCGTATCTCCCAATTTCAATTATCCATTTGGCCTGCAAGTGCTTGGCATATCCAAGCATATACGAAAGTATGTCATGCCGAACCTGAATCGTCAAGAGAAAAAAATGAAAGGTTTTCAAAGACTTATACTCTTTCTCTGAATCGTGTTTTGCCTTTGGACGATCAATCCTATTTATCGGGCAAGTCGCTTAGGGTGAAGAGTCGAAAGAATTTTCCTGCTAAAAACGCATGAGGTCTTGAAAATAGAAGATAAGTTATAAAAAAACGTTCCCGACAGGATTCGAACCTGTAACCTTCGGCTTCGGAGGCCAACACTCTATCCAATTGAGCCACGGGAACATTCATGAAACCTCAATATTATAACGGCTTCCTTTCCCACGGGCAAGAATTCAATGAAAAAGAAATCATTTTATCTGTCAATCCCATTCACTCCTTAATATGGATGGTCGCCCCATCCGGAACAAAAATGGAAAGACTTTTGTATTGAAGGTAATAAGGGTATAATATATCATAATTGTATAGCAATTTTGCCAGGTCCAAATCAACAAGTTCATCTGGTCATCAGCGCCTTTTATGCTATAAATTTAGTTTTCTTTAAAATAATAGTGATATTTTATGCCGGGATGTCGATATAATAGCCACCAGGTCGGTTCATTGCAAAGAACCGCCTGACAGCTTATAGCAATAGTGAAAAATTGACTTTTTAAAAGAAAAA
>JAAZAW010000183.1 GCA_012514125.1 Phycisphaerae bacterium
ACATAAATCGCATGATCGTCATAAGTCACTTTGGCCTGAGTTTTCGGCATGTGCTCGGGTTTTGTTCCCATAAATCGAGTGAGAGTCAGCGGTTCGATCCGGCTCCAGACCTCGCCGTTCCAATCCCCGTTAACTGGAAACTTTTTTTCTGCCATCACCACGTCATATTTCATTTGTATCTCTCCATTTTCAATTGATGTTTCATTCCGGCAAAGCCTGTATTTGAGACGTCAGGTGTTCTTTCATCAGTTCCCGCAACACAGCGGTGGCGTAAGAGCCTGAGGGCAAATCGAAATTAAGGCTCAGGAAATCGCCGGCATCGTCGATGCCGGATTCGACCTGCAAATTGAACATCTGAACACGAAACGCCCGACGCGAACCTCGGAGTTTGACGCCTTTGACGTTACGGAAAATATCGAGTGTGATTTTCTCGTTGTCGAGAACGTCCTGCTCGATTTGTCGTTCGTCCCCCGCGGGCATTAACAGCTTATAACCGTAAATCGGCCCCGATGGACTGATTTCAAAACGGTCGGCACGCGGCTGTTCCGCCTCGGCGTCTTCGGCGATAAAGGCCGCACCGTTGTCTTCCTTGATAGGGACGTCCCCAGCCCAGATTTTATCGAGGGTATCGATCCGCCTGGTCAGAACCTCGTTAAAAAGATAAGACTGATAGGCGGAGAGAAAAAGTTTGATCAACTTTCGATCGACACCGATAAACGCTTTGAACCACGCATCGGGACGCCCGGCGAGAACTCGACAACAGCGTTTGGCATCGCGAAAAAATGGCGGCCAGATATCGGCGGCAAGTTCATAAAGCCCTTTGTCGTAAAGTTCACGGGCTTTTAGTGCATGGCCATGATCGGCCGGACATGGCCGACCGCAAAACTGATCGCAAAATTCCTTATAATCGCCCAGGAGAATGGCTCGACCCAGTATCCAGCTATCGCCGCGCATCCCGAATCGCTGGACACCGAAATAATTTGGCACACCCCGACGACTCAGAATTTCCAAACAACGTCGGGCGATGTCCTTTGCATCCGGCGGGATTTGCCGGAGTTTGATTTGAAATTTATTTCCCGCAAGATGGCCCAGTTTGATTTTATTGGTGTGGGTATGGGTCCAGAGAATTTTCGCCTGTGTGCCGGCGGGCAATGTGAGCGATTTAATCCGTTCCGGATCGATGTGTTCAAGACTCATAACCTGCCGAGTAACCGCCTGCGCATCTTTAAGCCCCGCATAGCCGAAATCCCGTTCCGATCGATTCAAAGCGCGAGCCAGCCGCCGCACCAGCTCCAGGGTGGTAATTCCCTTCTTTTCGATCATGAAATAAGTATGATCGCCCTGCCCCGACGGCAGATATTGCGGAATTTCCTCGACGATGAAATCCTCAGGGCGACTTTTGACAATACCCGGCATACCGGGCAACTCTTTGGTTAAATATGGCCAGTTTTTCAGGAACAAATTTTCCAACTCCAGAATAATACAAACCTTTACATTATCGATTCGAATTCTGAAAAGTCAAGAAATCAGAAAATGACAAGCAAAGAAACACAAAAAACAAAAAAACCCCGTAAATCAGTGCAAAAGCATGGATTTATGGGGTTTTTAACGGAGAGGCCGGGATTCGAACCCGGGGAACGGTTATAAACCGTTCAACGGTTTAGCAAACCGTCGCTTTCAGCCGCTCAGCCACCTCTCCGAGCATATTGCTTTCTTATTTTCAAGAATTTATTACAATTTCAAAAATCTATAAGTTTTGTTACAGACAATGTTAATAAATAAATTATCCATTGGTGAAAAAATTATACTCTCAACGACAGCAGAAGCAAAGTAAAATTCAGACGAAAAGTAAACAGTTTCTTCACGATACACCATCGTCATGATCTTCGTAAAATCATACCATAAAAATTTTCAACGGAGAGAGAGGGATTCGAACCCCCGGTGGGTTTCCCCACATCGGTTTTCAAGACCGACTCCTTAAGCCGCTCGGACATCTCTCCAAAAAGTCTATAGACACCTTGCCGACGACATTATCATATCGTCTTGGAAATCAGGGTTCAAGGTGTAATCGGAAAATGCCACAAATCAATCACATGAAAAATCGTTCTGATATAATACGACTTTGATTTAAACGTGTCGTAGCATTACAAATATCAAAAATTTCGGTCGCTGAGCCTGTCGAAGCGACATGACGTTCGTGAAAAAAGACCCTTCGACTTTCCGCAGAGTCCGAAACTAC
>JAAZAW010000018.1 GCA_012514125.1 Phycisphaerae bacterium
ACGGAATTGACTTATTGAATGCGCGGTACTTTAATGTCAATAAACTATTTCAGGCAGTATGAGCTTCGAAATCGGGATATCGTGACATTAGCCCCCGCGCACGAAGTAAATGGAATTAGTATAATATGGTTTTTGGGGTGATCTTAGATTAATTACGGGTTTTAAACGTTCACTAATTGATCGTAAGCCAAGTGGTTCGAGGTTCTCACAACCACGGCGAAGTTGGTCTTGACCGTGGATCGTCTATTTTATAAAGGCCCGTCGATCATGCCATCCGACAGAAAATCCAGTGTTGCCAGATCGTCGATATCCCGGCACATCTGGAGCTTTCTTCGTACTTCGGGCGGCAGATCGAATTCTTCATCGCAATGCGGGCATATCGCCCCGGAAGAAACATCCGCAAAAAAAATTCCCAGGCTTTGTTTGTCGAGCTTTACCTCGGCTCCACAGTGAGGACAAGTGACCGTTGCCATTGCACATCCTCCGTACTATCATGCAAGAAATGATCGGTTTATTAATGATTTTTAAACATCGTATAATCTACCCGGTTGAATGTACCTTTGGTCATCTGTGTTTCCATTTGCGGGATCCATCGGCTCAGCCAATCCGCGATGATTTCCAGAATCGTTTGGGCATTTCTTTCCGAGATCGGGGAAAAACCATGAGCAAGCAACGATTGATTTCGGCTGCTCAATGCTCCTGACAACGGTCCTTTTCGTTCCTTCCATGATCCGTTACCCACATACTCCCGGACAAATGCCCGACCGAGTTCATCGTCAAATTCCATTTCAAGTAACCGATACGCATCTTCAAGTCCCATTCGCGATTTGTTGTTAAAGTATTCTCTGGCTTCCGTTTTTTTCAATGTCCAGAATGGAACGTTATCCGTTTCAATCCCATAGTGAAGATACAGCCGTTGCTGGGCGATGTATTCCACCAGTCGGTAACATCGCGACACACAATCATCATATCCTCCCGTTTCAAAGCGGCGTTTGGCGTTCAGATACAAATCCAGCAAACGCTCATTCGTCCATTCAGGATCGATGGCTTTGCCCCGGGCGTCTCGGTCGCCATTGACACACACCTCCAGAAACGCGAGATTCGCTTCTAATTTTTTTCGAAATTCCGGAATCCATTCAGACTGACGGGCTGTTGAAATCAGGGTATCCCGGGCGTCCTTGTATAAAAACAGGTCCCATTTCTTATAAGCCATGGCCAGGCCTTTGATCAAAAAAGCTTTGCGGCTTAGTTCCGGATTTTCCAATCGCAGTCCTTGCCTGGCCTGTTCGGCGAGTGTGATGGCCGTTTGAAATTCATTTTGATTCAGGTAATCCATAGCCCGATCAAGCATTCCCTGAGCATAGATTTGATCCGGTTCGAAGGCAATGGCATGGGTCGTGGTCGTCGCTCGACCGCTGGCATCGCGCGGACCGGTCATGTACGAAAGGACTTCCACCTTTCGGGCCGTTGCAGCCATGGTCAGAGCGGCCGACATGGCTTTGGTCCCACTGGTAAAATCCGCCACGATTCGGCATCCGGGTCTTGAGCTCCGAATACGATCGATCACACTCAAATATTCCAGAAAAAGTTTTTGAACATCATCCGGATTTTGGGAAATATGCGTTTCCTGGACCTTCTCCGGCATCACGGGAAGGTCAATGATTTCTTCCGTTTCTTCTCCGGTGTAGTTCTCCGCCAGATACCTAAAACCCAGGGTATTGTTTACCGCTTGACAGACCTTTGGTAGGGTCTCTTGAGCCGTCTTTTCCGAGCAGAGCCAGCACACAAATTCCGGCTTGTGTTGCTCCACAGAAAAAGCAATCGCTTCCCAGACCGGATTCTTTTCGCCGCCCGTTCCGACCGTAGCAATCAACGCGATAGGTTCGTTCTTTAATTCATTCATAATGCTCCTCACTTTCGATTTGAAAACGTAATCCCTTATTCGTCAGGGGGTAGATGTATCAACAATGCCGGAAGAACGATTTGGCGTCAACGTATTCCGTTTCAATCCCTTATTCGTCAGGGGGTAGATGTATCATGAAT
>JAAZAW010000184.1 GCA_012514125.1 Phycisphaerae bacterium
AAGGAAAAAAGAGAAAAAGCGGGCGAACGGATTCGAACCGTCGACGTCCAGCTTGGGAAGCTGGCACTTGCCTCCTAAACCTCATTAAAACCCCACTTTTGACCGCTTTTATGAGGGGGTAAACTGAATGTAGACTGGAATTGGACACGATTCGGGCACAGAGCATAATAGCGACCTATTCAAGAATGACGCCGGTTTGACGCCGGAAAATATTCAACCTGATGTGATCAACTTTTTTTCTTTTTCCGCCGAAATTCTAAACTGCTGACTTATCTACTCTCCATGATGGGTTCCGCACCTTCATTCAAAATCTTGATGTATCGATCATAAATAAACTGCCGATTGCGACGTTTGCCTGTCAATTCTTTGATAATTCCTGCTTTCTGCAAATGAATCAACGAGGCTGTTACCGTGGGAACCGAGAGACGGAGTTCCTGAGAGGTTTTCATAATGGAACAAATCGGATGCTTCTGCATATAGCTTAACAGCCGAAGTGCAGAACCCGAAGCCCGTCCCAATAATTCGATCTTTTTCAGATCATCATCAAACAATTTCAAAAGGCGTTTGATCGTTTTTACTGCCTGCACCGATGTCTCGATCACTCCATTTAAGAAGAACTCTATCCACGCCTCCCAATCGCCCTCTGTACGTACTTTTTGAAGCAATTCGTAATAATCCTGTCGATTGACTTTGAAATACAGACTCAGGTAAAGCATCGGCAACGTCAATGCCCTGGCTTCACACAGCATCAAGGTAATCAACAGTCGTCCTAATCGGCCGTTGCCATCCAGAAATGGATGGATTGTCTCAAATTGAACATGAGCCAGAGCTGCCTTGATTAAAAGTGGTAATTTCACCGGCTGATCGTGCAGAAACTTTTCCAAAGCCCCCATACATTCCATAACCTTATCCGGCGGTGGTGGAACAAAACGAGCATTCCCAGGTCGGGAACCACCAATCCAATTCTGACTTCTTCGAAATTCGCCAGGATTTTTCTTACTCCCCCGTCCCTTCGATAATAGCACCCCATGAATCTCTCGAAAGAGTCGAAGCGACAATGGCATTCCTTTTTTCAATCGCTCCAATCCATATTGCAGTGCCGCTACATAATTCGATACGTCCTGGACATCGTCCACAGGAACCCCAGGAGTTTCTTTATCTTCGAATAAAAGTAAATCGGTCAGTGACGATTGAGTTCCTTCAATCTGCGAAGAAAGTACCGCCTCTTTTCGAATATACATATAAAGAAATAATGATGGATCGGGTAGAAGACCTGCCATGCCGTCCAAACGCCCCAGAGCAATCATTGCCTTATCCAGAAGATCCCGCAACTTTCCATCAATTTGAATGGGCGGTACCGGAGGCAAGGGTTGTGGGACAAAAGCCTTGCATTTTTCTCCAACGGTTGAAATCACTTCATAATATCCGATTTGTTTTCGCTTCATGGTATCTTAAGGTTTCCTTTAATATGAAATCAACTATTAAAGGTTATCGCATATCCCTTTAATTATCAAGTCGTAATTAAAGGTTTGTCAGGAACCTATATCAACCTTTCGATGGTCAGGAACTTTACCCCAGCGTTGTAGTAAAAGCGACTCTCCTCTGTATCATCCTTTTACTGTTGGTAATAAACGTATTGTTGCATCCCTGTTCATCTGATTTTCCACCAGACTTATCACGATTGTTTCCGGCAGGTTCTCCCGAACAAATCGACCACATCTCCATCCAATGCAGGATAATGTCACCAGAACGATCCGTGAACGTTCCAGAACTATTTCACATCCGTTTCGTCAATCATTGTGTCCATCTTGCCCTTCTTTTCCTCCCCCACCAATTCCTGAATCACTTTCGTCGCCTGCTTATGATGATATGGGGACCTAAAACATGCAGGCTCCACCCAGGCACAGATCCACCCTGAAAAAAAGACTTCGGACAATTCGGGATGAAAGGCAAGCCCAAGATGCCTGATGGCATCAAGAAACTTGCCTCCCCAACAGATCCAAATCCGCTCACCTTGTGATGTCGGCTGGATCGGACGCTCTATCAACAGGAAGTTTACCAATGCCCTTGCTGCAAAAAAGTCTACATAGCCCAACCCCCAGGCGTCTTTTCCCGGAGCCATTACGGCAACGGACTGTTGACTTATGTGGCGGTGGAACATTATCTGTTTGGCCGAACGCTCGGACAGTTGGAGTCGCAGCTGGGTATCGGTTATGGTTCGCTTATTCAGGCGATGCACGGTGTGGCGAAGATTCTGGAAGTTGCCTGACGGTCTTCGATCATCTTTTTTGGTGGACCATGCATTTTTCGGCGGCTATACTGGTGGACTAATTTATGGGCTGCGATTATGATATAACAACCGTTAAGAATAACTTATGCAAATAGAAGCATCAAAAAATGAGTGTGATGTTCCGTTCGGTGACCTGTATGGTCCCGTTTCACAGGAACTTGGCTTGGTTCGCGACCGGCTGGTGGTGGAACTGCATTCGGACGATCCGCAGATCGATGCGATGTGCGGGCATGTCTCGCGATACCAGGGCAAATTACTTCGTCCGGCGGTGCTGCTGCTTTCGGGCAAGGCGTGCGGCGGTCTTGTGGACGACCATATTTCATTTGGGGTGATTATCGAACTGTTGCACCTGGCGACGTTGATTCATGACGATGTGCTGGACCAGGCGAAGCTTCGCCGAAGATCGATGACCGCCAATGAGCTTTGGGGGAATGAATCGAGTGTTCTGTTGGGCGATTATCTGCTTAGCAAGGCGTTCGACCTTTGTAACCGGACGGGGCATTTGAAGATCAATCGGACTATTTCTGAAGTTGCCCAAACCATTTGTCGGGGCGAATTGCTTCAATGTATGAACCGAGGCCGATGGGACCTGGACGAGAAGCGTTACCTTGAAATCATCCACATGAAGACGGGGTGTTTGTATCAGATGTGCTGCCGAATCGGAGGCGAGCTTGGAGGAGGATCGGCGACGGAGATCGAGGCGTTGGAGGGCTATGGGCGATTGATCGGACAGGGGTTTCAGATGATCGATGATCTGCTCGATATTGTCGGGCGAGAACGCCAGACGGGCAAAACGCTGGGATCGGACCTGGCCCAGGCCAAGCCCACGCTGCCGACGATTCATTTTTATCGTCAGGCCGATGAAACTCTCCGGGGGTGTCTGATTAATTTGATCCATAAAAATAAAAATGATGAAATTCTCGCTTTGCTCAAGGGGCAGGGAAGTTTAGAATATAGCCAGAAGTGTGCCGACGAATTTATACGTCAGGCGAAAGAGAAACTGGAAACCCTCAAGGCGACTCTAGCCCGGCAAGCCCTGGCGCAGGTTGCCGATTATATCGTAAGAAGGTCATGCTAGAATTAAGGACACAAGACAAACAGCGTGAGTTTCAGAACGACGGGCGGAACCGTTCGGAACATCAAACTCTCTTTTTTATTTTTCATTTTTGTTCTCTTGTTCTTCTTCTTATCGGTGCGGCGGGGCTCGTGTATAACGTTGTGCGGTGGGTTCGGACCGGTGAGGGAAGTTTTGCACAGTTCGGCATTATCGGGTCGGCGATGCTCATGGGGTTTTCGGTGATTGTTTTTATCAATTCACGTCTACTCAAATTTCTTTTCAACTCCGATCGACTTCGCGATTTATATGCCAATACCATCAGCCAGGACATCCAAACCTCGGTTGCCCCGACGGAACATCTCAAGAAAGATGTCGAGATGCTGCGGGGGCAGATTGAGCAGTCGGTTTTGTTGATGCGGGAAATCGCTGAAAATACGCTGCTTGACGATGCGGCTAGGAAGAAGAAATACGAGCTTCACGCCTATGAAGAATCGAAACAAACTTTTGCACAGGTCGATCGTCTGGCGGCAGCGCGTGAATGGTCCCAGATTCGCCTGCTTATGGAACGGTTGATTTACAAATATCCGAACAACCTTGAGCCTAAGCGTCATTTCGAACAACTCGAAGAGATGCGTAAACGTCTGTTTCCTGATGAACTTGCCCAGTCGCGCAAAACGATAAACGATCTGATAGCCATCAGCGCCTGGGACAAAGCGGTTCAACATGCTCGGACCTTGTTGTCGAACCATCCCGATATGCCTCAGGCCCGTGAGCTTGAAGCGCAGGTTCTTTCTGATCGCAAAAAGTTCCGCGACGAACATCTCAAGCGGATGGCAGGGGATATTCAAAAACTCATCGCTCGAAAACGGTGGAACGATTCGCTGGGAATCGCTCGTCAGTTGATTGAGAAATATCCCGACAGCGTTGAAGCCGAGGCCCTTCGTCTTCAGATGAACACGATGGAAGACAACGCGGAAATTGAAAAACGTCAGGAGCTTGAAGAACAGATTAAAGACCTGGTGAAACGTCGCAATTTCATCCAGGCGGTCGAGATGGCCAAGTATGTGATCGCCACCTATCCCAGCAGTCCTCAGGCTGCGGTTTTGCGGAATCAGATTTCAAAACTCGAAGAATTGGCCCAGGAACAGGAAAAAGAAATTCAACTTTGATACCAAACCAACTTAATTTGTGCGCCAAGAGTAAAAGGTTTTGGTGTGACTTTTACGGTTTTTTCTTGTGAAAAAGGTTGTACCGTTCCAGCAGGGCGCAAAAATTAAGTCTCTTTCGTACAACACGTTGGGCGTGAATGTTTTTTGTCGTTTTCGAGCAGGCGGGAATTCAGTTTTTGCGTAGGACCTCTAGCGCCGACCACAAGTTGACTTGGGTTTAAATTCGATTTATATTGAATGTAAGGTGGGGTATAATATGATTTTAAAACGGTTGACTATCGGTTTCGTTGTTTTGTTGTGGTGGCTTACGTTGGGCGGATGTGCGGACATCGGTTTGCCCGATCCGGCGGTCCGTTATATTGCCTTTGGCGATTCCTCGACGAATGGTCCGGGCGATCTGAATTACTGGAATTTTCTGGCAGAGAAAATCGATCAATCTACGGATCGGTTCGCGAACGAAGGCAGCGGAGGCGAAAGTTCATCTGAAGGACTCGAACGGCTGAGGGATTTGCTTGAACGTGAACTTTATCCCAACGCGAAGGTTTTGTTATATTGGCAGGGAGGCGACGATCTTATCCGTTTCATAAAAGATCGCGATCCTTTGCTGGTGTATTCACCGAACGACGAAAATTATCCCTTTAAAAATGATCTGGAATCCGAGCTTGACACTATTCAGAATAATATCGAACAAAGCATCGCTTTGGGACAGAATGCGGGGCTGAAAGTGTATGCGGCGACGTATTATTTTTTGATGCAAAATATGCAATGTAAGCCGGCGATTTTGGGGATACTCGTGGGGACCCAGGCGGATCATGCCAACGATTATATTGTCAAACTCAACGAGCGTATCCGGCAGGCGGTTCAGAACCGAGACGCGGTACTGGTCGATGTCGAGACACAGGCATTGTTTTTTTTGGAGGACAGGAATAATTATCACGACTGCAATCACATGAGCGACCGGGGCAACCGGATTGTCGCGGATGTTTTTTTCACGGTGCTCGATCCTGTGGCGGATTAGTTTTTATCGTTGAGCCTTCCATGGAATACCGAGATATTGGTGAAACCACCTGACCGCCTGAGAGGCGACTTCTTCCAGCGCGCCGGGTTCTTCAAATAATTGAGTTGCTTCCGGTACAACAACGAATTTTTTATCGACATTCAGACTTTCATACGCATGGCCGTTGATGTCCATCACCGTATAATCAAAACCACCTACGATCAACAGTGTTGGGGTTTCGATTCGTGAAAAAATATCCCCTGCCAGATCGGTTCGGCCGCTTTTTGAAACCAGGGCCTTAATAATTTCGGGTCGCTCGACCGAGGCGATCATTGCCGCAGCCGCTCCGACGCCTCCTCCCAGAATGCCGATGCTCAAATGCATCGCGTGTTCGTTTTCATCAATCCAGTCAATCACGTCGATCACCCTGCGTGTCAGAAGATCGACATTGTAACGAAGATTTCCTGTTCGCATGTCGTAAGCTTCTTCCGTCGGTGTCAGCAGGTCCATCATGAGAGTTGCCAGACCTTCCTGCTGAAGTTCACTCGCAAGGTAACGATTTCGCGGGCTATACCGGTTACTTCCGGTTCCCTGAACGATCAGGATTATGCCGATCGCATTTTCCGGTATGCCGAGTGTACCTTCGAGCATCGTTCTGCCCGACGGAATCATCACGGTTTTTTCTTCCACGCGATTCGTCATGGAAATATTCATCATTATTCCCCCCCTTTAGCTCCCTGATGGAAAACTTTTCATTATCATTATTTAATTATATCGTCTTTTTTTCAATTTTGAAGTTTTCGGAATTTCGGTGTGATCAGGAACTATGGCGATTTTTCCGCCATCATTTCCTCGCAAGCCCAAATCTTATTTTATCGAGAAAAATTTCCGCTGAAAACTTTCTCGCTCCGGCGGATCAAGCGCGTATAATAAAAGACCGTATTGAATGGATTCAATAGCAGTATAAGTTGAAGAGGAACCACATGAACAAACGAAAGTTTATGGCGGGTCTTGCCGTGTCGCTGGGGAGTCTGGCGATTTCGGGATTGACCGGCCCCCTATCGGCCCAGACGTTATCGGGTACACAATCAAATCAAACCCCTGTTTCAGAGAACAACGACATGAAATTCGACTATCATAAAAAGACACTTAAGAATGGCTTGACGGTATTGACACTGGAAGATTTCTCCTGTCCGATCGTGACGGTGCAAATCTGGTATCATGTAGGGTCGAAAAATGAAGATCCGCGTCGCCAGGGCTTTGCCCACATGTTTGAGCACATGATGTTTCGCGGGACCGACCGTTTGGGCCCGACGGATCACTTTGCATTGATCAAACAAGTCGGCGGTTCGAGTAACGGATATACGGGGTTTGATCGAACGGTGTATCTGGAAACCCTGCCGGCCAATCAGCTCGAGCTCGCCTTGTGGCTTGAAGCGGAGCGGATGAGTTTTTTGAAGATCGATCAGGAAGGCTTCGATACCGAGCGCAAAGTGGTTGAAGAAGAACGCCGCCAGGGGCTTAACAGTCCTTACGGGACGCTGGTGGATCAACTGCTTGAACGGATTTACAAGGTTCATCCGTATCGTTGGCCCCCTATCGGCAAGATCGATCATCTTCGGGCGTCTACTGTGGGAGAATTGCGTGATTTCTGGCTTAAATATTATGTGCCGAATAATGCCACGCTGGTGATTGTGGGTGCGGTGAAACATCAAGAGGCGGAAACGCTTGCGGAAAAATATTTTGGATGGATTCCGCGGTATGAGGATCCCCCGGCGGTTACGATTGAAGAACCCCTGCCGACAAAAAAGCAGTGTATTACGATTAAGGAGCCTAACGCGCCGGCTCCGGGGGTGGGGATCGTCTATCGGACGGTTGCCCTCAAACATGAAGACACGGTCGCGCTGGATCTGCTGGCGGAGATTCTTGGCGGTGGTAATTCGAGCCGAATTTATCGTGAATTGGTTGCGGAAAAACAAATGGCCATGATGGCCCAGGCGGCTTCGTGGTCGCTTGAACAGGATGGCATCTTCGGGGTGGGCGCGGTCCTGCCGCCGATGGGTGGAAACAGCGATGAGACGCTTTGCGCGATCCGCGAACAGATCGAACGTATCCGCATCGAACCTGTTACAGAAAAAGAGCTGACCAAGGCGCGAAATCAACGGCTTCGCGCGATTGTGACTCAATCGCTGCGAGTTGAAAGCAAGGCTTCGATGCTGGGAACGGCGGCGGTGGAATACGGCGATGTTTCTTATGTCAATCGTGAGCTTGACGATGTGAAAAAAGTGACCGCCGAGGATATCCTGCGAGTGGCGAAGAAATATCTGGCACCGGAACGGTCGATTGAGGTGAAAGTCGAACGCAATCTTTCGGGCAGCCTCATCGGAAGCAGGAGTGATGAGGAGAAAACAACGGCTACGGCACCGGCGGAGAAAGTTGCGCCCAAGGCGGGCCGCCCGAATCTGACCAGACCCAAGGATTATCCCACGACTCCGCCGATCAAGAAATTTGTCCCCGACAAAATCACACCGGAGTTCAGCCGACATCTCCTGCCCAATGGTTTAAAGATTCTGGTCGTACCGAATCATGAAGTGCCGTTTGTGACGATGCAGTTGGGATTGACGGCTGGGGCGTGGACGGAGGATAAACCCGGAACCGCATCGATGACGATGCAGATGCTTACGAAGGGAACGCGCGATTATACCGAAGGGGAACTCGCGGAAGAACTCGAAACCTACGCCATCAGCCTGGCGGGAAATGGTGAGATGGACAATTCGACCATAAGCGTTGCGTGCCTGAGCGATCAGGTCGAACGGGCCATGACGCTGCTCGATCAGGTGGTTCAATATCCGACGTTTCCGGAAAAGGAATTTATCAAGCTTCGCAAACAGGTGCTTACTTCGTTGGCGGTGGCTTCGGCAGAGCCGGACTATATTGCGGATAAGGAATACCGTCGGCATCTCTTTGGAAAACATCCTTATGCCCGCACGGCGACCGGTGAAGTTGCGGATGTCGAAGCTTTGACAATCGGCGATATGAAAAACTGGTGGCAGAGGTATGCGAGGCCCGATATGGCGGTGCTGATTATCGCGGGCGATATCAAGAACCGCGATGCCGTCGCTCTGGCGGAAAAGGCATTCGGGAACTGGAAGGCGGTCGGTGAAAAACCAGCCAAAACGCTGCCACAGATTGTGGAACCGAAAGAGACGCGAATTTATCTGATCGATCGTCCGGGAAGCATCCAGAGCCAGATTCGCATCGGGCAACTCGGCATCGTGCGTAAGCATCCGTTGTATTTTACCAGCAGGGTTGTCAGCAGTTATTTCGGATGGGATTTTAACAGCCGGCTCAATCAGAGTGTGCGTGTCGATAAGGGATTGACGTACAGTATCTGGGGTAGTTACATCGCCCAGAATTTTGCGGGCGATTTCCGAATCGGAACCTTCAGCAAGACCCGCTCGACGGCCAGAGCGGTTCAGGCAGCGCTCGATGAGATCAACCGCCTCAAGACCGACGGACCGACGAAAGACGAACTTGAATCGAGCAAATCGTTCATCCTCGGTAGTTTTGTCGGCGAACGGGAAACACCTCAGCAGATCGCCAACGATCTGTGGCTCATCGAATCGCAGAATCTGGGCGACGATTATCTCGAACGTTTGCTGGACCATATCGCCGGAACCCAAAGCAGCGATTGCCTCAAACTTGTTCAAGAGACTCTCGATCCGAACCGGCTGATTATCGTTGTTGTAGGTGAAGCGGATAAACTCCAGGCAGAATTGAAAGAAATCGCACCGGTGACCGTTATCAAAGCACCGATAGAAACGACGCAACCTGTCGAAAAGAATTAATCCGCTCCTTTGCGATTCAGAAAATCTGACGTCGAATAAAGAGCGACAGGAAAAGTCGCCCTTTATTCGACGAAAATCATTTCATTAGTGAAAGACAAATCTCATTATAGCCGTTGCGGTTCCGCGATCATCGTCAGGAGCAGACTTTGCAATTCTGTCATACTTTTCGAAATCGGCGATTGGTTGTCTTCGTCGATTTCCCTGCTCATAACACAGGCCAGTACGGCGGATACGCCATTGACCCGACCGGCGGAGTAGAACTTCATCGCCTGCGGGAAAACGACCTCCGCGCCGACGGATTTACTCGCGATTGTCTTTCTTGCATAATCCGGATCATCCGAGTTGACAGCGACAACTTTGGCCCGGCGAATCGAAACGCAGCGGGCAGCGGCGGTGGTGCGGAAATTGTGAAGCAGATCGTGGCCTGGATAGCTGAAACGACAGGAACTTTGTTCAACGCCGACGGCACACTCTGCCAGGACGATTTGACCCACCGGAATGAGTGTCGTAAGACTTTTGGCATAGCCGAGGCCGAAGATCGACTTGATGCCGCGATGGGCAAGCTCTTCGATTACCGCTGAAACATCGGATTCTTCCGGCAAACATTCAAAAAGTGGAATTTGTCTCTTGCCGGTAACAACGCTGAATTGACTGGAAGCGTTCAGGGAAGAAAGAAGGGGTATGTTTAAAGGTTGGACGGAAAATTGCAGGTGCGCAGGGTTCAGACGGCAGCATGCAATGATTGCCGCCGATTCGCCGGCACAACGCGATCCGTGCGTCGAGCGGGCGATTGAAGAGATGGATGTTATGAGGGTTGACGACATAGTTCAGGTCTCCTTCGTAATACGGTTTTTTGTTTGCCCATCGTTCGACCGCTGAAGCTGTTAAATCGCCAGTACCCTGCGTAATAAAATTCGCTTTTAAAATAATTCGTAAACATTTTTCTCTCCTGTGCATTAAAAAGTTGATACTTTGGAACCATTAAAAAAAGCCTTCCGGGTTTGACGACCCGGAAGGCTTTATAATTTTATTAATTTGGTCTCGCTTCCTAGGCCGTCACGTTCTCCCAGCTAAAATAATAGGAGAAGCTATAAAACACGCCATACCAAAACCCAAAAGAAGCGCGCAACTGACTTTTCTGCAAGTCATTGCAGGCAAAGGTATTCAGCATGTTCGACCGGATTTGAGACATCTAAAAATTATTCCTGAAATTCATTAATCAATCCATTTATATCACTTTTTTTCAAATCTGTCAAGCAGGCAATTTTTGAAATCCTGAGGCGTTTTTATCGCTCTTCCTCCAGTTTTTTTACGATGGTTCGCGGCACCGAAGCCCAGTCCATCGTATCGATGGCGTCGAGAAGTTGTTGTTTTTCCTCTTGTTCAATCGGCAGGGTTCTGATTCGACGAGCAAGCAATTCCACAAATCGCGCATCAGAATCAATTTTTCGAATCAATGAACTGTAATTTTCATTCTTGAGCGAATGGATGAAAAAATCCCAATCCGACTGATCGATCGAGGTCGATTTTGTCTGAATCGAATTTGTCCGGGCCGTTGCCGGTTTGGCGATGGAAAAAGCACTGATCGCCAGAAAAATAGCGATGTATCCCCCCAGCACCACCCCCGAACCGACAAGGGCCAGTTGCCGACCAGGGAAAAAACGATCCCGCAAGTGCGACCAGCCCACAGCCAATACGAAAATCACAAATTCACCAAGCACAATCGTCGGTCCCGAGGGCAGGTCTTCGACAACGTCCGACAAAATCAATCCGCCCAGCACCCCCACCAGGCCGATGAGATTGGCAATCAGGAACATGTGTTTATAGCGACAAGTCAGCAATCGTGCGGCAGCGCCGGGAATAACCAGAAACGCCGCCACCAGCAAAACACCCAGAATCTTGATCGCCACCACTACCGTCACCGCCAGCAGCGTCAGGAGCATATAGTGAATCGGTCCGACGGGAACGCCTGAAATACCCGCGAGTTCTTCGTCCAGACAAAACAAAAACATCGGCCTGAAGAAAAATATCACCGCCAGGAGCACCACCACCGCCAGTACGATGGTGAGATAAATATCGAACATTCCCACCGCCAGCACCGAACCGAACAAAAAGCTGAAAAGTTCCGCGGTGTATTCTTTTCGCAATGAAATCAAGACAATACCCAGCGCCAGCGAGGCGACAAAGAAAATGCCGATGGCGGTATCTTCGCTGATGATGCGTTTTCGACTGGTCCAGCCGATAAGCCAGGCAACCACAACACAAAAAATCATCGTGGTCAGGTCGATTCCCAGTTGCCGACCCAAGCTTTGCTGAACCATCGGTCCCGACACAAAAAGCAGCACGCCCAGGGCGATGCCCCCCAAAGCCGAATGCGCAATCCCCTCGCCGATAAACGCCAGCCGTTTGAGAACGACAAAAACACTTAACGTCGAACAAACAATCGAAATCAAAATCGCTGCCTGCAAGCCTCGCATCAAGATCGGCAGCGTCGTAACATCGCGATAAAACTGCTCAAAGATGCCCTGAATCATTCTATCCTCATATTCTTTTATTCCTGCCTCTTGAGATATTCCCGTAACTCACAACCATAAACCTGCTCGATCAAATGGACGTCAAGTCCTTTCGAGCTTTCATGCCAGTGAAGCGTGCGATTGAGGCACGCCAGGTAATCCGAATAGTGGATCAATTGTCCAATATTATGGGACACCATAATCATCGTCAGCTTCAATTCATTCCGCAATGTTTGAATCAATTCAAAAAACTGAACCTGACCGGCGGTATCCACCCCACTCGTCGGCTCGTCGAGGACCAGCAATTTCGGGTCCGACACCAATGCACGGGCGATAAATACTCGTTGTTGCTGACCGCCGGAGAGTTGACCGATGGGCCGATCGATGAACTGGTCCACGCCCGTCATGGCCATCAGATGTCTGGCTCGGGCTTTACGTTCGCCTGAAATGCGCTGAAAGGGTGAAACCTTCGTGAAACATCCGCTGATGACGATATCCCATACGGTCGCCGGAAATCGCCAGTCCAGATCGAACCGCTGGGGTACATAACCGATAAACGAGCGTAAACGCCCTAATTTCGTTGCCGGCGTGCCGAAAACTTCGATCTGCCCTTTCTGCGGTTTGAGCAGGCCTAAAATCAGCTTCATCAACGTACTTTTGCCCCCGCCGTTAGGTCCGATAACACCGATCAGCGTTTGATCCGGCACACAAAAACTGATTTTTTCTAGCACCGGATCGGTTCCATAAGAAAAACAGACGTCTCGAACGCAAACGACCGCATCTTCACAACCACACATCGTCGAATCGGACTCCGATTTCTGATGGCCTAAATGAAGATGTGTCGTCATATCACAATTATTTTTTTCCATGAAAAAATTCTTCCGTCTCGAGGATTTTATATCCCGAAGATTTGATTAGTCCCGGGTCGATTCGCGGGGCTTTGCGACCTGGGCGAGTTGACGAAGATTATAGGTCATTAAACCCACATAACTGTCTCGTCCAGCCACGCCCTTTCCACCAATCGGGTCCACCGTCATCAGCGGGACTCTTAACTGTTCCGCAAGCACCTTTGCGGGTTTGAGCGATAACTGCGGTTCGGTAATGACACACAAAACATCCTTGCCGGCAACGTGATCGGTCAGTTTACGAATATATTCCAGCGAAGGCTCTTTGCCCGGATAAAGCTCGACGATACCGTAAATATCCACATTATATCGCCGGAACAGGTATATTAAATCGTCGTGAAGACAGATGACACCGCCCTGGACGTTCTGGAATGTCCTGCGATATTCCCGGTCCAGACGATCGAGCTGGCCCCAGTAGCGTTTGGCCCGTTCCTGATAGTACGCTTGATGATCCGGATCGACCTGAACCAGCGTCTGGACAATCAAATCGATCATCCGCACCGCACGCATCGGATCGAGCCACATCCCGCAATTGGCAATGGTATGCGGGTGTTCGTGATGATCCGTATCCGACTCGTCATGTTCGTCATGCGCCTCACTGATCAGGATCGGCATGGGCGCCATCGGCAACGATTCCGCCAAAGCCAAATGAATCATTTGTTTATTTACGGACTTTTCCACCAATTTCCCAGCCCAGTCGTCCAGTCCCGATCCGTTATAGATAAGGATATGCGCCTGCTGAAGTAATTTGGCATCCCGCATGGTCAATTCATACGTGTGAGGACTGGCTCCGGGAGGCAGCAACGACACGACATTGACCCGTTCACCTCCGATCTGACCGGCCCAGTCGGCGAAGGGAAAAATCGTCGCCACCACGTTGATTTTTGGAGTTTCTTTAGCCGCCCAGACCGCCGACGGACAGGCCAAGAAAACCATAATCGCCGCAAAAACAAGAATTTGTGTTAAACATCCTGCAAAACACAACCGAACGGCTTGTAATATAAGCCCCCCTTTGCGTATGAATGATTTTTGCGACGGCATCGGCATCTCCTTCTTATTTTTATCCTGTCTTACCATGTTCTCATTTTATTACGAGGTTGGCAAGAAAATGTTCGCCTCCGTGCCTATAATTTAATAGCTTAAAACTGAACAGGGGATGGGGAAAGTGGAAATTAACATATTTTGAAAGGAGCCGATAAAAACCGATCTATTTAAATTATCACAAATGAAGCTTTAATTTCAGACCCCGTTGTTTTGTTCCGATATGAGAAACAGAGTTTGGAAAAGCTATTATGGTGAGGGAATGATCATGGGATCAAATGATTGGTTTGAAGCGGAAAATCGGGCTGAAAGGGCCAATGAATTGCTCGAATCGCATCGCTGGGAAGAAGCCTTGGACGAACTCAGAGCTGCCGTTGATATCAATCCCGAAAACGTCAACTGGCAAATAAGTCTGGGTAAACTCCTGGACGAGCTTCATCGATATGATCAAGCCGTTGCCGTCTATGAAAAAGCTTGTGAAATCGAGCCTCAAAATCTGGAAATCCTGACGACGATGGGATTGGATTACGCTCGATTGGGAAACTTTGAAAGATCATTGAATATTTTTGAACAGATCGAATCGATCGACCCTGATTATGAGCCGTCCTTCTGCCATCGGGTTTATATCTATTACGCCATGGGCAATCACGACAAAGCCGAGGAAATGTTTTATATGGCCCGGCAAATTTCCGAACATTGTCCGATATGTTATCACAATATGGGACTTTCACTTTTAGCCCGCGACCAGCATGAACGAGCGCTCTATTGCTTCCGGATGGCGGAAGAACTGCGAGAGGATTATCCGCAGATCAATCAGCGTATCGCCGAATGTTATTGGAAAATGGGCAAAAACGGTGAAGCGCGCGAAGCCTATCTCCGGGAACTCCGAAAAGACCCGCAAAATACCGAAGCCCTTTTGCAATATTCACAACTGCTGATGGAACTTGGACAGATCGACGGAGCCCGTGAAAAACTCCACCGAATCATCGAATTCGACCCCGAAAGTATCGTGGCGCACCTGAGCCTCGGCTCCCTGGCCATGCAGGAAGAAAATTACCATACCGCCATTGAACATTTCGCGGCTGCCTTGGAAATCAGACCTTATTATCACGACATCCGGCGACAACTCGCCCAAGCGTATCAGGCGATCGGTCAATTGGAACTCGCTCGAGAAGAACTGAAAAAAACACTCGATATCGATGATGAACAGCCCGAAGTCCTGATGGAATTGGCACAGATATGTGTTCAGCACGACGACCCCAAAAGCGCTCAGGAATATCTCGAAGAGTTGAATCGAATGACGCCCTGCGAACCTGAAGTCCTTCACAATCTCGCGGTATGCCATTTCTTGCAGGACCAGTGGGAACAGGGAATCGATTTGTGCCGTCAGGCGCTCAAGATCGATCCGCAGTACATGCCGGCGATGCACAAACTCGCAGCAGCGTATATTTCCAATCGGGAATACATCCAGGCCCGCAAGGTGATCGACGATGCGCTCAAAATGGAACCGGACAACGAAAAGTTCCTGGAACTTTCCAGGCAACTTACAGCTCACAGGCTTAGTCACGTTGTCGCTTCAGCCATTAAACCGATTAAATCCGTAGGCAAACGAATTTCAAAGTTCTTCTCTTCTTCAGCGGTCACCGCCGGAAAAGAATAAAACTTGACTTTTTATTTCTTATGCTTCCCTTTCGCCGATTTTTGTTGCTCATATTGCTGAGCCAAACTTTCGGCTTTGCTCTGTAATTTGGTCCACCAGGATGGAAGTTCTTTTTTAGGTTTCGAGGGCAGTTTTGCCTCTTCTTCCAAATGCCGGCGAATGCGTTTATTTTCGATAATGCCCAGGAAGTTACTCGTCAGAATGTAAAGGTTTAAACCGCTTGGAGCGTTGTAAAGAATCAGTCCGAAGAAAATGCCCATGAAATAGAACATGATCTTCTGTTGCCTGGCTTGGGCCGGATCGGTATTCGCTACAGAGGCCTGGGCCGTGAATTTCTGCTGAAGGATCATCGAAACCATCATGATCAGTGGCAGGATGTTTAATTCATGAACCGGACCAATCATCATGGAGATCAACGGCACATTATAACCCGCCGGATTCGCAAACTGAATCAACGCGTCAGGACTCGCCAGGTCCTTGATCCACAGGAAAAATGGTTGATGGCGAAGTTCGAAGGTATTATTCAACGCCGTCCACAACGCGATCCAGATCGGCATCTGCAGCAGCATCGGCAGACATCCGAGTACCGAACCGGCAGGGTTCACTCCCTCTTCCTTATACAGCTCCATCATCGCCTTGTTCATCCCCTCGCGATTGTCTTTATATTTGACCTTCAGGGCGTTGATCTTGGGCTGAAGTTTCTGCATGTCCCGCTGCATTCGCATCATATTCATTTGGCTTGATTTGGAAATCGGATGGAGCACGACCCGCACAAGGACCACCAGCAGAATGATCGCCACACCATAATTTCTCGTCAGGAAATAAAGCCCTTTGAGCAACCAAGCCATGAAATCCGCCAGCGATTGGAGTGTGCACCAGGACGTCTCAAATGTTTGCATATAGCCCCAGTCCCGATATTTACCAAAGCCTAACACTTGATCGGTCTTGGGTCCAAGATAAAGCTGAAAGTGAAGCGTCGATGAAGCCTGGGCGTCGAGTTCGATGGGCTTGGTCACCCAGGTCGTCGTTAAATCCAAGGGCATTTCCTTATGGTCGCTGTACGAACGGGCTTCGATCTTCGCGATCATTTTTCCATCGAGCTTGCCCTTTTCGTCCACATTGGCCAGTAAGGCTGCAAAATATTTATTCACAACACCCGCCCAGACGGGAGTCTGATCCGGCGTATTGAGCAGGAAAGTATGTTCGGACTTTTTCTCCAGGGTCGGACGATCGATCTGAACCACGGCGATATCGTCAAGGGCATCTTTCTCCAACGAGCCACCGAAAGCCTTCTGGTCCTCGCTCCGGCGTTCCTCTTTACGGATACCGATAGACCCGCCCTGGGTTACCACCGCTGTGAATTTCTGATCGGTTAGATTTTGCAGGCGAAGCGATACGTTCAAATCGAACGTGTCTTTCTTCAAACTGTAGGTTTTGATCACGCGCACCAGTTTCTGGTCGTCTCTCGTCAGATCGACCCAGAAGCGGATCGATTCGCCGTCATCGCTCTTTTTGATCTCATGAAACCACCGTGCCTGATCCAGATTGACAAAATAACTCTGTCCATCCTGATCTTTGAGCATCACCGATTCGGTCGCCAGCGAGCATCGGACCCCTGTGGGATATTCCACCGGAGCAATCACGGTATAGCCGACATCGGATTCTTTGACGCTTTCGGTGTACTTGCTGGTCAATTGCCCCACGCATAGCGAGGCCCCTTCGTTGGTAAACTGCACCCGCATTTCATAGCCGCTCTCTCGATCGCCGCTGCCGAGTTCAAGCTGATCATTTTTCTTCGAATCCTGCGCAACACTCAAACTCCCGCTCATCGCGGCAGTAGCTGTAACCTGCCTGGTTGCCTCGTTTGGACCGGTCTGTGAAGCGGCCTGCTGAGTTGAAGCCGGTTGAGTCGTCTGGGCGGGAGGCGGTTGAACGCCGAACATTCCCGGCCAAAGCCGCATCACCAGCATATACAACAACAACGACAGCAAGACCGCGGTAATTAATCTGCGAGTTTCCATACCTATCCTGAATCTACATAAAATTATTATTAATAACGTTATTGGTCATTTGAAACAATTAAACCCTGAATGTTATTCCAAACGAGCCGACAAATCAAATCTTTTTGGACATCAATCAGGGCAATCGCATGAAGTTCATGTTTAATTTTAATATTTATTAAAATTTACGCGATTTGGGTTTTCTGTGATAAGGTAAACCGCTCGAACAC